>JANNNB010000102.1:0-1927 GCA_031398325.1 Actinomycetes bacterium | reverse complement strand
CAGCCGATCGAGGTGTGGCTCGGTGGGCAGGCCCCGTCCGAGCTGCGTCGTGTCGGCCGTGTCGGCGACGGGTGGTTGCCCTCGTTCGCGACGGTCGCGGACGTCGCCGCCGGGTGGGCGACGGTGAACGAGACTGCCGCGGCGCACGACCGGAGGATCGACGCGGAGCACCTCGGTGTCCTCGTGTCCTACGCGCAGGACGAGATCCCCGAGTTGATGCGTCACTTCCTCGCACAGCGACTGCCCGACTCCGACCCGGCAGCGGTGATCCCCGTCGGGTTCGACGCGTTGCGCGCGCACCTCGAGGCGATGATCGAGGTCGGTGCGTCCAAGTTCGTGGTCATGCCACTGTCACCGACCCCCGGGTGGGACTCGGGCGACTGGACCAAGGAACTGACGGCGATCATCGACGCCGTCGGCGACCTGCAGAACTGAGCGGCCGCTCGTGGCGGTCGCCAGTGTCGGAACTCAGTCCTCGGAGGTGAGCGGGGCCTCGTTCGGCCCGGGATCGCCCTTGCGCTGCACCGAGTAGTCGAACGGGAACATCGCGAGCTTCGCCATCGAGAAGTTCTTGATGCCGAACGGGATGCCGAGGATCGTCACGCACAGCAGCACGCCGAACAGCACATGGCCGATCGCCAGCCAGATGCCACCGATGATGATCCAGATGATGTTGAACACGCCCTTCGAGAACCGGTTGCCCGGCGACTCGACGAGCTCTCGGCCGAAGGGCCACATGACGTAGCCGGCCAGCTTGAACGACTGGATGCCGAAGGGGATGCCGATGATGGTGATGCAGGACACCGCCCCGGCGAGCAGGTAGGCGAGTCCCATCCAGACTCCGCACAACACGAACCACAAGATGTTGCCGATGGTCTTCATCAGTCCTCCAGGAAACCGGTCAGTTCACGCGTGACAGCTGCAGTCGCAACTGCTCGTTGGCATCTTCCAGCTCTGCCAGCCGATGGGCGAGACCCTTCAGGATCGACCGCGCCAGACGGGGCAGGTCGTCCAGCAGCGTGTTGAATCCCCGGCGGTCGATGACCTCGAGCACCAGGTCGGTCTTCGCGATCACCGACGCGTTGCGAGTCACGGCATCGAGCAACGCGACCTCGCCGAAATAGGTGCCGGGACCGATCGTCGCGACCAGGTTGCCGTCCTTGCGCACCTCGGCCTCGCCGGAGACGATCATCGCGAACTCCTGGCCGAGGTCGCCCTGTCGGATGACGGTGCGACCGGCCTCGACGTGCACCTCGTCGGTGAGTCGGTCGATCTCCTCGAGCTCGTCGGCGGTGCAACCGGCGAACATCGGAAGGTTCCGGATCTGGTCGAGTCGGTCTTGGTTGGCAGCCACAGCAGGCACACTACCCACCTCACCCTGTGCGACGATGCCAGGAATCCGACTCGATCCAGGGGGACCGATGGTCAAGATGTTCGCCGTCCTTCGTCGCAATCCGGCGATGACCACCGAGGAGTTCGTCACCCATTGGCGCGACCGCCACGGTCCGATGATCCGCAACGAGCCGACCCTCGCCCGCCACATCGTCCGGTACGAGCAGCACGTGCGTCTGCACAAGGGATCGCTGTCGGGGAACAAGGACATCGACGGTGTCGCCGTGCAGTGGTTCGAGTCGATGGACGACTTCGTCGGGTTCATGTCCGAACCTGCGTACGCCGAACTGATCGCACCCGACGAACAGCGCTTCCTGGACATGACGAAGATGGAGTTCCTGATGACCGAGGAACCCACGGTCGTCATCGACGGCGATGTGGGCGCGTCATGAGCGCCGATCGATCGGTGGGTGCGCTCAACATCTACTCCAACACGGAACGCGCCTTCGGACCACGCCAGCAGGAGCTCGCCGCGATGTTCGCCTCCCAGGCCTCGGGGATCCTCATCGACGCCGGGGCCGACGTCGTCGACGAG
>JANNNB010000099.1:0-1940 GCA_031398325.1 Actinomycetes bacterium | reverse complement strand
CGATGATCGTGCCCGTCAGCACGCCAGCGACGATGCGGCTGATCGGATCGCTCAGCCGCCACCAGACGAACGTGCCGACGACGAGCACGATCAGCGCGACGCTGACGAGGATCGCCTTTCGAGCGTCCAGGCTGAGGTCGTACCCGCGCGTGTTGCCCCAGATCATGTAGCGGTTCCAGGTCTCGAAGTTGCGCGAACTTTCGGCGGGAAAGTTACGGGACGGGATCCACTGGGCGAAGATCGGGAACACGGGGTTGCGCACGACGATGACCGACCGGATCATCCATGGCAGGACTGGCGCTACGACAAGAGCGAGGAGCCCGACCGTCGATCGACCCGTCAGCCCGGCCATGCCCGTCTCCCGGCGACCACGGCTGCGCACGATGAGTACCGTGAGCACCAACAATGCGACAGGAAAGACGACCGCCGTCAACTTGAACGTGACGGCAATGCCTGACAGTAGAGCGGTCGGTGCGAGCCACGACCTGTCACGGGAGTCGAACCACAGGAGCCAACAGAGGGCCCCGGCGACGATCGCCATAGTTGACGTGCCCTCCGAGTAACTCGCTCCCATCACCGAGTAGATGCCTACAGGGCTGAAAAGCCACAGAACGACCGCGATGTGGCCCACGAGTGGAGCGCCGGTGAGTCTGCCGATGCGTGAGCCGGCGAGGTAGATGCCGCCTGCGGCCACGATGGAGGCGGTGAAGTGCAACGACTTGCTGCCGACGTCGCCGACCACCGACAGCGACGAGAGGAACAGCATTTCGGTGCCCATGGGGCCGTTCGTGTACGTGAACGTCGGCAGGAAGGCGAGGGAACCGATGTCGAGCCAACGCTTCGGGGCGGCGATGTGGTAGCCGATGCCATCCGGGTCGAACGACGGTGCGAGTGCCTGGAAGAGCGGATAGGCCAATGGGATCGTGACGAGCGCGAGGAAGACCCATTCCCAGGCAGCGAGTCGGCGTCGTCCGCGCCACCAACGGGCTGCCGCGGCGACGATCCGTGGAAGGTCGACCAGGGTGATCGCAAGGATGATCGCCAACACGATGCGGACCGAGGTGATGCTCAGGATCCCGAGAGCGCCGAGGACGAATGGAGCGAACTGGAGGAGACCGAGTCCGATCGCCACCCCGACAACGAACTGCTCGCTCGGCAGAGCACCCGACCGAGCGCCCAACAGCAACAACACACGACGCCCGAGCACGGCACTGACGTAGATCGCCAGGATCACGAACACCGGAGCCGTGAGCAGCGTCGGTGCACTACTCTCGAGCGCCGCCATGAACATGGGCCCGCACGCTATACCGGAACCGTCGGGGCTTGCAGGAAGATCATGATTCTCATAAGAACCGTGCGGGGCCCGATTCTGAGACGACAGCCTCGCGCATCGCGATATCCTTGGCCGGGATTGGTGGGAAAGCTGAACGGGGCGATGGATGATGGAGTCGGGGAACAATCATGAGCCACCCGTGGGGCGGGACCTGAGTGGTCTGAGGATCGCGGCCATCGTGCCGTGCTACAACGAGGAAGCGGCGGTTGGCACCGTGGTTCGCGATCTGCGGGCGGCAATGCCGACGATGGACATCTACGTCTACGACAATCGCAGTACCGACAACACGCAGCAGCAGGCACGCGACGCCGGTGCGATCGTGCGGGTCGAGGAGGTGAAGGGGAAAGGCAATGTGGTACGGCGCGCATTCGGTGATCTCGACGCGGATGTGTACCTGCTCATCGACGGCGACGACACGTACGATGCTGCTGCCAGCACTGCGATGATCGAGGCGTTGCTTGACGGCCCGTATGACCACGTACTGGGTGTCCGCACCCCGATCATCGATCCTCACACGGCGTATCGCCCGGGACACGAACGGGGCAACCGCATGCTGAACGGCATCGTCGGGTGGGCGTTCGGGACGAATGTCGGCGACATGCTGAGC
>JANNNB010000267.1:0-2828 GCA_031398325.1 Actinomycetes bacterium | reverse complement strand
GATCACGATCGTCACCTCCGAGACGAGTTCGACCACGGTCTCTTCGATGCGCCGGGTCGAGGTGGGGTCGAGAGCCGAACAGGGTTCGTCCATCAGCAACACGCGCGGCCTGATCGCGAGCGCCCGGGCGATACACAACCGCTGCTGTTGTCCACCGGACAATCCCCCGCCGGGCTGGCGGAGTCGGTCGCGCACCTCGAGCCACAGACCGGCCTTGGTCAGACATGTCTCCACGAGCTCGTCCTTCATCTCGGTCGAGGCCTTCGTGCCGGTGAGGCGAAGGCTCGCCACCACGTTGTCGTAGATCGACATCGCCGGGAACGGGTTGGGCTTCTGGAACACCATGCCGATCTCCCGCCGCGCGTCGATGAGCTTTCGCGACGGGTCGTACACGTCATGTCCGTCGAGCATCACCTCACCGGCCATGGCCGCGGAGGGGATCATCTCGTGCATCCGGTTGAGGATCCGCAGGAACGTCGACTTGCCGCAGCCCGACGGACCGATCAGCGCAGTCACCTCGCCCGCCTGCATCGTGAGCGACACGCGATCGAGCACCTGGTGCGACCCGAACCATGCCGAGATGTTCCGGGCGTCGATGCCGGCCAACGCCGCCGACTCGGATGGTGGCGCGGTCGTTGCGATCTGGGTGGTCACCACCGCCGCTTGCGCCAACACCGTGGTGGAGCTCCCCGCCGGTTCGCTGTCGATCTGGACAGACAATGGCTCCGCCACGGTGATCACAAGTGGCTCGGGGGGTGGCCATGCGTCTGCTTCATCGATGAACGAGGCCGGCTGGTCAGCGAGCGCATCGATCTCGGCGACGACCGGGGAGCGCTGTTCGAAGATTTCGACGCCGGGCAACGCGGCGATGGCAGAACGGAACTCGTCGACGGATTCTCGGGGCACTTCGACACCGAAATCTGCGATGCCGGGGACGACGAAGATCGTCCACGTGGAATCGGTCGCATGGATCACGGCCTCCAGGTCGCTGACCGTCCACGACCAATCGAAGTCGCCGTCGACGGCGCTGATCTGCTCGGGTGTGACGGTGACCCTGGCCGGATGCAACGCGACGACGACGGCGTCGTGGTCCGCCGCTTCGCCGTTCAGCACTTGGACGACCGACGCGCCGTCGAACGAGCCAGGGGGAGGATTCGACCGATGGCCGTTGAGATGGGTCACCCCTTCGCCTGTCGTCGACGGATCGAATGGGGCGGTGCCCGAGTGGTCGTTGCTCATGACATGTTGGGGAGCAGTCGAGCGACCTCGCCGGAGGCCGAGAGTCCGACGAGGACCAGCGGAGGCAGGAACACGATCCAGGCCTGGGCGCGACCCCACCGGTGCCACGCCCAGACGGCACCGAGCGTCAGCGCGATCATCGCTTGGATCCACAGCGCGAGCGCCCAGAGGGTGCTCGCGTCGCCCGCCATCATCCGCTCGTTCGCGGGCAGTCCAGCGGCGGTGACCACTCGGGCCGCCCCGACGACCGCGGGACCTTCGAGTTCGGCATCGACGCGAAGCACGCCGTCGGGAAGGAAGGGGCTCCCGGCTGCAGTGGCGAGGAGCAGCCGACCCGTACCGGCTCCGGGAGCGGCCGGTGCCGGGTCCCCCTCGACGCGGACGCCGAGCACGCGAAAGACGAACTCACCTTGACCGGTCGTGACCTTGATCTCGTCGTCGGCTTCGAGTTCGCCGATACGAGCGAACGGTCCGCCGAAGCCCGAGCGCCGACCGAGCACCACGCTCGTGCCGATCTGTCCCGGAAGTGGCGTGTCACGTCGATGACCAGGACCATCGAAGAGCAGCGCTGACGTCGTCCCCTCTCCGATCACCTGGCGCACGTCGAGCGATGGGATCTCGATGTAGGCGACGGGGGTGCCCGGTGCGAGTTCGCGGTTCTCACTGTCGGTCGGGCCGACCGGCGCGGTGCCCTGTGCCAACTTGGCACGGAAGCTGTCGAAGGCGCGCTCCTGCGCCGACGAGTGTTGCAACGAGCTGACGACGACGAGCTGGATCAACAGCGTGGCCGAAATCACTGCCAGCATGATCAGCATCCCCCTGACGAGCTGCAGGCGCGGGCTGAGCGGCGGAACCGCAGCGGCCGAGGTGCCTCGAGGTGCGCGAGCGACCTCATCGGCGGCGCGACGTCGACGGCGTGGCATCCAGGAGCGGGACCATCTGGACGGCGCCGGATAGACGGCGGCACCCATCAGGGACCGACCTGGCGCACCTCAGGTTTGCGCCCGAGCAGAATGGCCATGCGCCCGAGGACGAGGAACAGGACACCCCAGACGACGATCGCCATCGGCGAGGAGCCGGTTCGGGGCAGCGTTCCACCCGTCGAACTCGACGGGCTCCCTCCCGAGCTCGAGCCCCCACTCGAGCTCCCACCAGTGGTCGATCCCGAGATGGGTACCGCCGCTGCGGCGAGCGTGGTGGTCGTCGAGGAAGATGTCGTCGTGGCACCGGGCGGCGGAGCAGTCGTCGTGGCACCGGGCGGTGGAGCGGTCGTGGTCGATCCTGGCGGCGGAGCGGTCGTGGTCGTGGTCTCGGCGATCGTCGTGGTCGTCGTCGTGGTCGTCTCTGCGGGCGGGTCCGCCACGGTCCAGGTGATCCCGGAGGGCTGATCGGCCGGATCGGCGGCGAACGTCAGTTGGACATTCCAGTATTTGTCCAGCTGCGTCGCGGATGCCTGTCCGAGAGTGCAGGCCAGGCCGACGTTGTAGGTGCCTGGCGGCAGCAACGTCGCACCGGTCGGGCCGAGAAAGGAGAAGTCGAAGCCGGGGGTGCTCGGAATCTGGCCGCCCCCGCCCGGCGTGGTCGCAACG
>JANNNB010000256.1:0-2906 GCA_031398325.1 Actinomycetes bacterium | reverse complement strand
ATCAGGGCCGATGACGACGATTTGTCCAGGTGCGAAGTCTGCGGGAAGTTCGCGACAGCACGCGGCGAAGTCGGCGGTGTCCACGATGGCTAGGTTCGGGCACGACGAGGCGGTCCGAGCGAGGTCCGCGACGCTGACCACGGTTGCGACTGCCCAGGATCCGAGGTCGCCATCCAGGAGTTCCACGATGAGTTCCCGCATCGCACGATGGGCGACGACGACCGCGACGTGTGGACGTTGGGCGCAGGCGTCGCACACCCCGACGGGCATGATCGTCATTTCCTCATCATGCGACCGGACCACCGCCCCCGTCATCCGCGCTAGCTACGGAGATGGCCTGCGGGACGTCACGGACGGGTGACGTCTCCGTCAAGCAGTCCGGCTTGTTTGGCGCGGCGGACCAATTCGGCACGATTGCGGACATCGAGCTTTTGATGGATGTGGGACCGATGCGTCTCCACGGTGCGCACCGACACAAACAGCCGTTGACCGATCTCGGCGTTGGTCAGCCCGAGAGCGATCATGCGCAATACGTCCAGCTCCCGATCCGACAGCTCACCCCCAGGACCGCCGACGCGCGTCAAGGGGGCATCCGGCGCGAGCAGCGAGGCACCCAAGACGGGGTGCACATACTTCTTGCCACGCGCCAACAAGCGAACGGCCTGAACCAATTCCACGTCGGCGGCCTCCTTGACCAGATACCCGGAGGCGCCCGCATCGAACGCTCGCCGTAGATAGGCGACGTCGTCGTGGACTGTCAAAATAAGCACTCGGGTGGCCGGGCTGACCAGGACCACCGCAGCGGTGGCGTCGATCCCGCTTCCATCGGGCAGACCAAGATCCATCACGAACACGTCGGGTACGCAGACCTCAGCCAACGCAATGGCCTCTGCGACCGTGCCCGCCTCGCCGATGACCTCCATATCGTGCTCAGCGTCGAGGATTCGTCGTAGACCACTTCGCACGATGCCATGGTCGTCGCATAGCGCAACACGTACGACTTCAGGCAAGAGGTACCTCCAGCACGAGCGTTGTGCCGACGCCCGGGGCCGACGAAAGTTGAACCGTTCCGCCAGCGAGATCTGCTCGTTCCGCCATGCCTCTGAGCCCGAGTTGCCCTCCGGTCCTAGCGGCGTCGGTGTCAAAGCCCGAGCCGTCGTCCTCGACCACCGCTCGCACTCGTCCTTCGGCAACGATCACCGTGATGCTGGCGGTGGCAGCCCCGGAGTGACGAGTGACGTTGGTCAGCGCTTCCTGCACGACCCGGAAGACGACGGTCTCGATGTCCGGCGGCAACCTGTCTTCACCGAAACCGTGAGCGGCGAGGGCGACCGTCGTGTCGCCGCGAACGGTCATGTCCTGGGCCAGACGTTCGAGCGCAGGGAGCAGTCCGACGTCGTCAAGCACTGTCGGCCGAAGGTCGGAGGCCATCTGTCGCGTCCTCAGCAGCGCATCGGCAACCAAGGCACGAACGTCGTCAGTACGTCGTCGCGCGTCGTTGAGGGCGGTCTCGCCACTGTCCAGGCATGACTCGACGAGACGTAGGCCGAGCAGCACCGAGGTGAGGGCCTGGCCAACGTCGTCGTGAAGGTCGCGCGACACGCGGGCACGTTCCGCTTCCTGTGCGCGCAGAATCTCGGCCAGCATCTCCCGCTTGAAAGCAGCTCGCTCTGTTGCCGCTGCGAGTTGCGCCACCGCTTGGGTATGCGCTTGTTCTGCCCGCACGAGGCGAGCACTTTCGATCGCTCCGACGGCGAAGACAGCGAACGCGACGACCAGTGCTTCGTCCTCGTCGGAAAACGGCTCACTGTCGGCCTTTTCCGTGACGTACAGGTTCCCGTACCGCCGGCCCCCACGACCGAGTGGCACTCCGAGGAACGTCCGCATCGGGGGATGATTCGGCGGGAGCCCTCCGGCCCGACGATCGGCCCCGAGCTGATCGAGACGGATCGGTCCGCTCGCGACGATCACCTCACCGAGAAGGCCGCGGCCCTCCGGTGGCCTCCCGATAGCGGCCACCGTGTCTTCGTCCATTCCGTGGTGAATGAAGGATTCCATCGCACCGGTCTCGTCGTAAATCCCGATCGCCGCGTACGTTGCGTCGGCGATCGTGGCGGCGCCGGCTGCGATGTGCCGGAGAACCGTGTCCAATTGGTGCTCGCCGGACAGGACCAGCACCGCCTCGAGCAGCGTCTGTACCTGGCGTGTCCAGCCAGCATCGCCACCGTCCGAATCGGGCGCCGTTATTGCCGAGATCACTGACACAGTGTAGTAGAAACGGCCAGACGGGTGCGACCGTCAGCGATGCTCAGGACGTGCTTCGCCCAGCGCGTCGTCACAGAATCGTCATGGTGGGCTAGGCTTCTACTACATGTTGTCGCAGTCGCCCATTGGTGTGCGCCGTCGCTCCTGGCGGGCTTCCGCGATGGTCGTCGTACTCCTCGCCATCGCCATCGCCGCGCCGAATGCGGCGGGAGCCGAGCACTCAGGTGCGCAGGCCGAACAGGCCGCCCGTGAGATTCAAGCCGCACGAGACCGAGCTGACGAGGCATCGCAGGCGATGTTCGACGCCGAATCGGAGATCGACCAACTCGGTGTTGAGATCGCTGCGACAGAAGCTGAATTGGCGACCGTCGAGGCTGAGGCCGCAGCGATGCAGACTGAACTCGAAGAGCAAGCTGTCCGTGAATTCACCAGTTCTGGAACCCCGAGCTTCCCGCTGCTCATCGATCTCGGGCGCACCAACGACGGGATCACCGCCGACGTCTTTGCAGCGGTGGCACGTGGCAACGCCGCCGTCGTTCTCGACGACTTCGATGCGGTGATGCGCGAAGTGACCGATGCACGCGCTCAGCTCGCAGAGCAACAGGCTCAGGCTGCAGCAGCACGTGCTCAGTTCGAGGAGC
>JANNNB010000088.1:0-6449 GCA_031398325.1 Actinomycetes bacterium | reverse complement strand
CCCACCGAGGAGCGCATCCGCCGTCTGCGCGAGTACCGCTCCGTCGCTGCGTGACTGGGCCCCATCGCCAGGTCGCAAGCTCGAGGTAACGCCGCTGACCAGGACTTTGGTGGGCGCAGAGGGACTCGAACCCCCGACATCTTCCTTGTAAGGGAAGCGCTCTAGCCAACTGAGCTATGCGCCCGAACGGGGGCCGAGCCTACCGGCAGCGGTTCGCACCCGGTCCTCGCGGCAGCGGCCGTTCGGTACGTTGGCACGATGAGCAGCGACCTCGAACGGATCGGCGAGCAGATGCGACGGCTCCGGTTCGCTGCGTTCGACGAGATCGATGCATGGGAACTCGGCTCCGATCTACGCCGCCGGGCTGTCGAGCGAGACGCTGCGATCACGATCGAGATCCGGATCGCCGGCTCGACCGTGTTCCTGCACGCGATGCCGGGCACAGCTCCCGCGAACGCCGATTGGGCGCGGCGCAAGCGCAACGTCGTCGAGCTGTTGCACCGCCCCTCCTACGAGGTCGGACTCGAAGCGAAGCGGGATGGCCAGTCCGTTCTCGAACAGATGGGCCGGCCCGCGCACGAGGTCGCCTGCCACGGCGGAAGCTTCCCGATTCTCGTCGAGGGCATCGGCTGCATCGGCGCCGTTACCGTGTCCGGACTGCCGCAACGGGAAGACCATGAGCTGGTCGTCGAAGCGCTCGCCGCTCGATGCGGCATCGAGCTGGGCGACGTCCGCTTCGACTGAACCTCGAAACGTTCGAGTCCGTCAGGCGGCGGCGGTGTTCGATTCGCTGCCGGTGTCGGGCTGGTCGTGGTTGGGGCTCATGGCTTGGATCTTGGCGGCCATCTGTTTGCGGTAGTCGGCGGGCGGGTTGAAGTACACCATGTCCAACTGCAGACGTTCACCGTACGGGTGCTCGAACCGTCCCGTGGGCGGTGGTGGTGGCGCCCCGGGGGGCTTGGGTTTGGCCCCCGACAACGCCAACCGTTTCCCACGCCCGTCGGTGAAGATCACCCCACCCGGAACATCGGCGTTGCCGGAGATGCCCAACTTGCCGCGATGGTGCAACCGGTGATGATGCGGGCAAAGACAAATCAGGTTCCAGGTGTCGGACGGGCCGTCATCTTCCCAATGGATGATGTGATGCACCTCCAAGAAATGCCGGGCCGTGCACCCCGGCACCCCACAGCCGCCATCACGGGCCTCCACCACCCGACGGGTCCGGTCGGGCACGATGTGCTGAGACCGTCCCACCGACACCGGCACCCCACCCTCCAACAACACCGGGGTGAGCATGCCGTCACAGCCGATGTACCGGCGGATCGCATCGGGCAACGAAAACCCGGCCCCATCGGTCGCGCGACCATCAGTCTGCAGGTTGAGGTTGATCCGGAACCGGTTCCGCCGCGAGGGTGACACCACCGCATCCAACGACCGGTTCGCGATCTCCAACAACGCATCGGTCCAATTCACATCCGACTGGCCGCCCTGGAACAGAGCGTCACGGGCCTCTTCCAACGCCTTCTCGATCACCAAACCAGTCAAACCGTCAGTGTCGAGGTGCAGATGGAACCGGCCCGCATCATCGAACCCGAACGAACACCGATCCTGTGGCACGCCCTCATCACAACACCCGCCCGGGCGCACCGGCTCGGGGATCACATGCCCTTCCGGAACCGGCGGACCCACCAACCCGTCCACATCGTCGACCGGGCCAGACACGGGCACCACCGCGTCGTTGTCGGTGGGGATGATCGGGAACGGGTACTTGCCCACCGAACGACGCAACTGATCGACCGTGAGCATCGCCGCCAACTCGGTCACCTCCGCATCAGCCCAACCAGGGGCTTTACGCGCGATCACGGTGGCCTGATCCAACGACAACTCACCACGACCGAACGCCCCCACACACACCGGCAACTCCACCGCACGGCGTGCGACATCGGCGACCTGCTGGGCGTGGGCCATGCTGATGCCGGTCTTCCAACACAGGTACCGCTCGATCGTGAAGACCCCCTCCGACGCCCACTTGTCCGGATCCTCGAGGAGCTCGGCGGTCACTGCGACCAGGCGGGCGTGTTGGGCGTTGAGGAACCCGGCGATCTCGTTCAACTCGTCGTCGAGATCTTCCACTGTCCTCACATCGACAGCATAACGTACTGGTGTACGACACAACAACCTCTACTCGAATATTTGTTCTCGATCCCGCATGACCGAAATTGCCGTCGCTGTCGAGCAGTTCAGGTCAAGGTTTCGAAGGACCAGACGGCGGCGTAGATGCCGGCTACCACGGCGGTGATGTGGATGCCCCACATGAACAGCTTCGCTCCGCTCGTGCTCCTCATCGACCGCCCTCCTTCAAGAGTTGCGCCTTGGCCGCAGCGAACTCGTCCGCAGTGAGGTCACCGCGCCGATGCATCGCTGTGAGGCGCTCGAGCCGATCGATCAGATCGTCGGACGGGCCGCCGTTGCGACCAGCGTATGAGCGATGGGATCCGTCGCCTGTACCAGCACCCGGGTCACCTGAATCAGCCGGTCGTGTGGCGCCCTCGATGTCGACGATGCCGAGCTTGCGCCAGTCGAAGGAGGTGGCCGCATCCCTGGCGTCGCGATATGTCTGACGACCCGTCGCCGGAGTCGCATCGCTCCAGAACATCCAGTGCCGCGCCGCTGGCGAAGCGAGCACGAAGAGCGGCACGACCCCCATGACGACGAAGAGCACGCCGCACACGACCAGTCCCGGTGATGTGCCCTGGTCACCAGGTGGATCGAAGCCGTAGTCGAGAAAGTTCCATCCAAGGCTGAGGAAGAGCGCCGGCCAGGCGAGACCGATCAGCTTCGGGCCGGGCAGGCCACGGCCGGCGAACACGTACCCGACGAGCGCCAGCAGGCCCACCCAGATCGCGACCGGCATGATCCAGCCGACACCCCGCGGGCATTGTGTCTCGATCTCGAACGGGCCGCCCGAGGCACACGAACCACCAACGTCCAACACTGCCCGCATGCTCAGGGACACCATCGCCAGGCAGACCACAAACAGCGCCAGGCAGACCCAGAGCATCAGCACTTTGGCCCCGACTGCGAACGCCGTCCGCCCCTCGTCCACGGACCGAACGTAGTGCCTCGCCGATCGGGTGTTCGAGGATTCAGACGTCGGGATTTCGCTCGATCAGCACGGTGTCGAGCAGTGACTGGCTCGACGCCGCCACCGGCGTGCGGCGAGCGTCGTGATCGAGCACGATCAGTTCGCGACCGAGTGCGTCGACGATCACGCCACCGGATTCCTGCACGACGAGCATCGCTCCGGCGTAGTCCCAGACGCCGTGCGCGTCGAAGCTGAGATCGGCGAACGCGTCGAACGAGCCACGCGCCACTGCGCAGATGTCGAGGGCCGATGCTCCCATTGCGCGGAACTGTCGCCATCCGAAATGGTGTGCCGGTAGCCCACTCACGGCCACGATCGCGTCCCCGATGTCCAGCTCGGGGCTTACGGACAAGATCCCTGCGGTCGAGGTCGCTCCTTGCCCAGCGACCGCCTGGAACCACTCCCCCGTCGCCAGGTTGACGACCATCGACACGACCGGGCTTGCCGCGACGACAAGGCAGAGCGACGTGGCGAACCACGGCAGTCCGAGCGTTGCGTTGGTCGAGCCGTCGAGCGGGTCGACCACGACCGTCCCACGGGCAGCGTCACCCGCGGCCGCGTGCTGGAGCCCGCTCTCCTCGGAGAGCACGTCGAATCCGGCCTCCAGGAGCGGACCGACACAGAGCGCATCCACCTCGAGATCGATGTTGTACTGGCCCGCTCGCAGGCCCGAGTCGTTCCAGTCCTGGTTCGCCGACACGGCCTCACGCGTCCGCTCGCAGATCCGGGAGAACAGCGCCAGCACCGAGTCGGACTCGTCGATGCTCAGTACCGGCTGGTTCTTGGCGGTCTCCACGGTCGTGGACGGTAGTGTCCGAATCGCATGGCAGTGATCGACGTTGCAGGATTCGTCGCCGACGTGAAGAGTCAGGCGATCGACCACGGTTTCCACGTTCACGACGAACGCCACTTCGTGGAGACCTACTCGTTGCGACAACTCTGGGAGGTCGACCTCCACCCCGAGGAGGCCTGCTCTGGCCCGATCGATCTGCACCTGTCGCTCGACGTCGACCCTCGGGCGATGCTCGGTTTCGAGGACGAGATCATGAAGCTCGACGAGATCGACGACCCACCGCCGACCGGCTTCACCTTCCCCTTGCTGTTCACCTGGACGCTCCCGCCGCTCAGCGAGCCACCCGACCTGCTCGTGCTGGCCACCGACCTCGCCGGCATCGGCGGAATCGACCTGCCGGTCGAAGTGTCGGCCATCGACTCGTTCCCGAGCGTGACCGACGCCCCCGAGCGCAGCCTGTCGATCGTCGCCCGGATGACGGTCGACCTCGCCGACGTGTACATGAACATCGACGACGCGATCACTGCCGCGCTCGACCGGTGCAAACATGTCAGTCTGTACCTGCTCGAGCGGGCCGACGCCTGGCTCGACGACGACTGAACACCCGCCATCTCCACCACAGAACACCACCGACGGGAGCGTCATGCGAGTCCACGAACTGATCGACATCCTCAGCGACCAGCCGGCCGACGCTGAGGTCGAACTCGCCGTCATCGCCCCGGTCGAGGAGGGCTCCGACGACATCACCGTCGACCGCTATTTCGTCGACGGCGTGCTCCCGTGGGAGGACGACGAGGACGACGAGGACTCCGACAGCCCGGGCGAACTGACCATCTGGTTGGTCGGCGGCGAGGAGGCGGATGTCACCGCCTTCCTCGACGCCATCGAACAACCCGACGCCTGAACGGCCTCACCCGCCCTCGACGACGGGTTCCTCGACGACGACCGGCGCGGGCACGTCGGAATCCGCTGCCGCCACCGCTTCATCGGTGGCGACGAGCGACCCAGCCGGGACGAAGAGGGCATTGATCGTCGCGCCGGTGGTCTGGATACCGTCGGCGCCTCTGCCCACCAGTTTCACGGTGTACGTGCCGGGCCCGGCGACCGACAGTGCACCGACCGTGGTGCAGTGCCCGCTTCCATTCGACGCCAGGAGTTCGATCGACCGGCCGGTGTTGGCGAAGTCGCCTGCCGGAGTGACGCCGCTTCCCGACGCCAAGTAGCACGACATCGTCGACGCCGCGGGCAGTCCGGTCACGCTCGTGCTCGCCCACACCTGGATCAGACCGGCGCTCGGCACGGTCAGGGTCGTCGCTACGACCGCCGTGTAGAAGTCGAAGTCCAGGACCGGACCGTCGTTCTCGCGGGTGCTCGCGGCGATCGGGAGCTGGCTCACGTTCGCCTTGCCGGCGAGCGCGCTGGCATCGGCCTTGGCCGCCAGGGCACTCGCGTCAGCCTTGCCGAGGAGGGCGGCCGCGTTGGCGGCGACCGACGCTGCGAGCTCCTGGATGCCGACGTTCGTGGTGTAGCCGACGACATCGATGAGGACGTCCGTGGCCGGACCAGCCTGCCCGTACGCGTCGAACGTGATGTCGATCTGGCCTGCGGTCGCGCCCGACGTGGGCAGCGACACCTGCACGGCGTTCGGGACGTTCCCGCCCGACGCGAAGTTCAGCGACGACGTCGATGGCGCACCTGACGCGTCGCCCGGACGCACCGACAAGAACCCCGCCGCGGTGGGACCCACCACCGTGACGTTCAGGAGGACGCCGGTCGAGCCCGCGGGAACGACCGTCGCCGAGCCGCCGCTGGTCGCGACCGAACCCGTCACCTGCAACTTCTGCGACACCGCCGACACGAACGGACCCGCCAGACCCAGGTTCACCGGATCACGCGTATCGAGGATGCGCGTGGGCGTCACCGACACGATCGTCGACTCTCCCGGCCCCGGCGCGGCGCACACCCCCCACGCCAACAACGACCAGACCAAGGCCAGGGTCACCGCCACCCCAGCCGCGAACCACAACACCGACCGGTACCGAATCGTGAACACGAGCACCCCCGTTCCACCCGGTCCAGCACCGAGTGCCAGCACAACAGTAGGACGACGGTCGACCGCCGTACACCGAGAATCGTCCCAGTTCAGTCCCAACTTCTCGTGACCGCGGGGGCTCGCATGTTCGACGAGTCGTCGGGCGGCGAGCAGATTGCCCGGGTCGCTTCTCGCAGCCGACGGTCGTGGCCATGCATGGTTCGGAAGGTGCCTCGCCGGCGCCGGCGTCTTGTCGACTCGTTGTCAGTCGGCGGGCGCCACGGCGTCGTCCGAGGTTGCTTCCGCCGATTCGCCGGGGAGTTCGGCCAGCAGACCCGTATCGGTCGCGACCGAATCTGCACCGACAACCGGAGCGTCGAGGCGACTCTGCCCGGCAGGAATGCTGTACTCGATCGCGACGCCGCAGACGCTCAGATCTGACGACGTCGTACCATTGAACCGAACAAAGAAGAACTCGC
>JANNNB010000241.1:0-63635 GCA_031398325.1 Actinomycetes bacterium | reverse complement strand
GCGAGCTCCTGACCGAACACAAGCTGCGCCACGCGCCGGTTCGAGACCATGCTGCCGTGATTGCCGACCCGAACGTCTGGGCCAACGGATACCTCTCGAAGAACGCCGACGGCGACACGATCGTCGCGTCGGCGGTGCGCTTCAGCGACACGCCGGCCCGCACCGGCGAGGTCGCCCCAGAGCTCGGCCAGCATACCGAGGAGATCCTCCTCGAAGCCGGCTTCACCTGGGACGACATCGCTGCGCTCAGCGCCGCCGGAGCGACGTGACCTGCGATCTCGGTCGGTCCTGGGCCGGAATGCGACCCGCAACCGACCGAGATCGCTGTGACGTCTCGCTCAGGTCAGCTCGTGGCGTGCTGGTGGTCGGCTGACATGGCGCCGCCACCCGTCAGGAACGTGCCCTGCGGTCCGTCGAGCACGACATCGGCCGGGCTCCCGCCCTTGACCTTGACGCCAGGAACGCCATTGACCAGTTCGGTCGATGCAGCGAGGTTGAACAGGGCGTAGCCGATCGCATCGACGTTCACGTCCAACGCCTCTTCGCTCACGTTGGTGATGTCATCGCACGCCTGGTGGTAGCACGGGTCGAGCCACGTACCGGCAGTGCCACCCCAGATCGCCGCTTGCTCGTCGGTCTTGACCTCCTCGGCCCCGGTGAACAGTCCGCTCGAGGGGATACCCACGTCGATGAACGCCTGATAGTCGGAACGACCGGAGAACTCCGAGTCCTCGTAGGGGATGTCATTGTCGGAGTAGTAGGCCTCGAAGAGATCCTCGAGTTCAGCGGAGCCCGGAGGCACCGGAGCACTCGCCGTGAACGACGACTCGTCCGCGTCGTAGACGCCGTACAGGAAGTTCGGCGAACCGACCATGTCGAAGTTCAGGTACGACGACAGTGCCGCGTAGTCCTCGTCGCTGATGCCGAACTCGGGGTCGAAGATGTACTTGGTCGAGCCGACGAGGCCCGACTCCTCTGCGCCCCACCAGGCGAACCGCAGCGAGTTCTGCGGCACGTACTTCCTGTTGTTCGCGAGCTCGAGCGCAACGGTCAACAGCGCGGCCGAACCGCTCCCGTTGTCGTTGATGCCGGCGCCTTCCTGGACGGAGTCGAGGTGGGCGCCTGCCATCACGACGTTGGCGGTGTTCGTCCCCGGCAGGTCTGCGATCACGTTCTGCGTGGTACGGGTGTCGATCTCCGTCACGGCCGAGATGGTCACTGCGGAAGCGGTTGCCCCTGCGAGCGCTGAACCGGTTGCATATGTCGCGCCGAGAACCGGGATGTCGACCAGCCCGACGACGCCTTCCCCGAGCGTGCCGTTGACGAGACCGTTGCGGTCCTCGTCGGTGGTGTTGCCCTGGTTGAACAGGATCACGCCTTCCGCCCCCGCCGCATCGGCGTTGGCCGCCTTGACGCCGAAGTCGCACGCGCCGCGTTGGATGAGCGCGATGTCGTTCGCCCCAGTGAAGTCGAGGCCGGCGAAGTCGGTGACCTCGCACCCCGACGTCGACGCGTTGCCGATCCCGAGCGCGAGATCGACCGGGATCACGTTGCCGTCGGTGATGGTTCCCGACCCGGAATACTCGAACGCTTGGGTCTCGACGACCACCCCGTCCACGGTCAGCGAGCTCGAAATCTCGGTGAACAGGCTGAATTCGAAGACTTGCCGCTGGACGGTGAAGCCGGCATCTTCGAGCAACTCGGCGACATAGTCGGCCGAGGCGTCGTAACCCGGTGTACCCGAAGCTCGCGTTCCGCCGTTGGCGTCGGCGATCCCCTGGAGGGCTTCGAGGTGGCCGAGCACGTCACCACTGTCGATACAGGCGAGCAGCTTGTCGGTGGAGTTGAGATTTCGGTTCGAGCATCCCTGCTGGGACGGTCCAGCGGCCGATACGACCGCCGGCACCGAGCCGGCGGCGAGAACTACGGCGAGCGACGCAGCGATGCGTCGACCACGGAAGTGGTTGTGTGTCATTTGGAATCTCCTCTGGAGGTACGTCGGCCGTTCCGGAGCCAGTTGCGATTCCACCCGCGACGAACCACCGTAGCGAGTCGCGAGGAGTGAGTGTCCGCGCGCTCAGAGTTGGATCAGCTCGACCCGCTCCGCGATCTCGGCGGCGTCGCCACTGTCGGCCCATCCGTCTGCGAGCAGTTCGTCGAGGCTCAGCTTCACCACGTCGACGCCGGCGTCGAGTGCCACCTTCAACGGCGTTCCGCACACGTCGGCGATCACGGTCACGCGTTGGCGCGCAAGTCCCGGACGAGTCGACCGAAGACATCGTCGGACAGGATCGGCGCGAGCTGGGTGCCCGCGACGACACACACGCCCGCCCGCGTGGCCGCGCCGATGATCGAGCTGTACAGCTCGTCGATCTCGTGGCGGTCGAGCACGGGGATGTCGGTCTCGACCAGCCTGACGATCTCGTCACCGCGCCGGTCGTCCACATGGACCGCGTTCGGCCAGCCCGTGCCCGTGAACCACGCGTCGAGCCCGTCCGCCTCGATCAGCGAACGAAGCGCTACCCCGGACTCGCCGCCGACGCAGACACACGGATGTGGCCGGCACCCGAGCCCTGCACCATGCGGGTGATCCAGTACCCCTGGCCGCCTGCGTGCAGGTGCACTTCGCTGCTGTCGTCGGTGGCCGAGTGGATCTCGACGTTGAGGAGCAGCGCAGGCGCGAACATCGCGATGTCGACCGAGTTTTCGGGTGAGTCAGGATCAGGGAGCGGCTGCATGCAGCACGGTTCCCGGCGCGATCAGCGCGCAAACGCCTCGGATTCGACCTCGTTCGTCGGTTCGCCACCGTCAGCATCGGGCTTGTCGGTGAGCGATGAGAGGTGGCGGTACCACCGTGAGTATCGGGCAGCGAATGTGGCGAGCACGCCGAGGACGCCGGCGGCGGTGAAGATGAGCGCGATCCCCCGTTCCTCGCCGACCCCGAACCATCCACCGATCAGATCGACTCCGGCGCCGTCGGTCATGAACGGCATGGCGACGAACTGGGCGAACGGGCCGATCAACAGCGCGGTGACCGGCGACGCAGCGGTTTCGACCGTCTGGGCGAATCCGAAGACCCGGCCCTGCTGCTCGAACGGCACGACCTGCTGGAGCACGGTCTGTTCCGCCGCCTCGATCGCGGGCATGAGCGACATCCACACGAGCATTCCGATGAACAACAGCGGGATCGACGACTGCAACGTGAAGACGGTGCACACCGACCAGTTGACGAGGTTGCAGATCAGGATGACCCGCATGGGACGCGACCCGAGACCTTTCCTCGACACGTAGAGTCCACCGCCGATCATGCCGAAGCTGACGATCCCGAACAGCACACCCCACGCTTCGACCGACATCAACGACAATCCGTAGGCGTCCATCAGCGACATGAACACGCCGCCCAGCATGTTGTTGAAGGCAGCGAAGAAGATCAGGCCGTAGAGCCCCGCCACGCCGGAGATCGCCGCGAGCGAGCCGCGGAAGTCGAAGGCCGGCGGACGGGCACCATCGGCCGATCGCTCCGGCTCAGGCTCGTCGAACCGGATCGTCAGGAGGTGCAGCACCGACACCGCAGTGAGCGCAACGGCGATCACCAGTGCCCAGCCCATTCCCAGCCGGCCGACGACCAACCCGCTGAGCACTGACGTGATCGTGAACGACACGCCCATCACGGTGCCGACCAGCCCGTTGGCGCGGTCGCGATGTTCCTCGGGGACGAGCAGCGTGACCGTCGTCGACATGGCGATGGCACGCATGTTGCCCACCACCGAACCTGCCAACACGAGCGCGACGAGGATCCAGAAGTGGACCGAACGGAACGACAGCAGCGACTCGTTCGACACGAGTCCGTACTGCAGCAGAGCAAGCCCGTACATCACGAGCGTGCTCACCGCAGCGACCATCATCGCGGTCCACTTGCGGTGTTGGTCGACGAACGTGCCGAACAGGATCCCGAACACCGACGAGAAGATCGCGAACGCGCCACCGATGACCGAGGTGGCCAGCACGGACCGGGTTTCGAGGTACACCCAGAACGTGAGCGCGAACCACAGGAAGCTGGTCATCACGCTGCTGATCAGCGCGTTCACGAGGAGACGGTGGAAGGTCTTCACTGGGTCGATCCTGACGGAGGGATCTGACATTCTCGCGCCGGGAGCCCGCGTGCGCCGACTGGGATTTCGGTCGGGATCAGCCGTGTCTGGGGGCCGAGCGCGCGATCAGCCGAGCGAGAGATACGCCGCCGGATCACCGGCGAGCGTGTCGCTCAAGCGTCCGTCGATCGATCGTGCGTGCTCGCCGACCAGCGTGACGCGTTGGACGTTGGCCCGCGCTCCCGACGTCGCGTCGAGCTCGAACACGTGCGGATGCCCGGTCAGTGACGGAACCGTGGGGTGCGCCATGGTCGGCGTGCCGAGTCGGTTGGCAAACGCGACGTGCGACGCCGCGTCGAGGAACTGCCCTCTGATGAACAACACCTTGTGGTCGACCAGCGCGGCGTCGATCGCATTGATGGTCGAGGTGTCGGTCGCTGTGGCCAGATCGATCGAACTGATCTCCGCACCGATGCGCCCGGTCAGGAGCTCGATGTCCAGATGCACATCCAGGCCGACGTCGGCGGTGGCGAACGAGGTCAACTCCGAAGTCTGGCAGTTGCGTGCCGCAATCCCGACCGAACCAGTCAACTTTCCCTGAATCCGACGTTTGCGACACCAGAACTGGGCGCCTGCGCACCAAGACCCTGATACCAACGTGAACCGAGGGGTCGATCCGTCTGTCCACGGGCCGCAGGTAGCGTGCGGCCCGTGGACGACCGACGGCGCGGCATCGAGGTGGTCGACGCGGTCAAGCGGTTCGGCAACGCCGAGGTACTCCGCTCGGTCAGCCTCGACGTCGACGAGCACGAGACGGTGGCCTTGCTCGGTCCGAGCGGGTGTGGCAAGACGACGCTGCTGCGATCGATCGCCGGCCTCGAGCGACTGGACGACGGAGTGGTGTCGATCGGCGGGACCACGGTTGCGGCACCCGGGCTCCACGTCGCGCCCGAGCAACGACGCATCGGCATGGTGTTCCAGGACTGGGCACTGTTCCCCCACATGACCGTCGGCGAGAACATCGAGTACGGGCTGTCACGCGACGAGCGTCGCGGCCCTCGCGTCGGCGAGACGCTCGAACTCGTCGGTCTCGGCGGCTTGCGCGACCGGCTGCCATCGACCCTTTCGGGCGGCCAACAGCAGCGGGTCGCACTCGCACGGGCGCTCGCCCCTCGACCCCGTGCGATCCTGCTCGACGAGCCGTTCTCGAACCTCGACACCACACTTCGGGTGCAGGTGCGCACCGAAGTGCATCGCCTCCTCGGTGAACTCGGCATCACCACGGTTTTCGTCACGCACGACCAGGAGGAGGCCTTCGTTCTCGGAGACCGCGTCGCGGTGATGCACGAAGGTCGCATCGAACAGCACGACACGCCGGACCAGATCTACGTGGCGCCGAGCTCGCGTTGGGTGGCCGATTTCGTCGGCGAAGCCAACCTCGTTCGGGCGATGGCCACCGGCGAGACCGCCGACTCGGCGCTCGGGCCGCTGCTGTTGAACACGACTCGGACCGGTCCCGTCGACGTGCTCGTACGGCCTGAGCAGATCGAACTGGTCGGGATCGTCGATGACGTTCCCGCCGGCCCGGGCGGCGGCACGGTCGATCTCGTCGAGTACTACGGGCACGACCACGTCAGCATGGTCGAACTCGATGACGGCACGTCCGTGCGCATCCGGACGGCCGGACCTCCACGTTTCGGACGGGGTCAGCGCGTCGCCGTGAGGGCCGCGTCGGTCCCGATGCCGTCGTTCGCCGACGGCTGAAGCGCGCGACCGGCCACCTCTGCGGGTACGTGCTCGCGTCGTTCCGATTCGCGCAGCACGAGTACGACCATCGGCAGCGACGACAACAGCACCAGCGCCAACGCCGGTGCGGCCGCCCGCGCCAGGAATGCCTCGTTCGACGCGGTCCACACCCGGGTCGCGAGCGTGCCGTACTCCGTCGGGGCGAGCAGGAGGGTGGCCGGCAGTTCCTTCATGCAGGTCAGGAACACGAGCGCACCCGCCGCGGCGACCCCGGGCCGGGTGAGGGGCAGGACGACCCGACGGAACGTTTGGAACGGCCCCGCCCCGAGCAGCCGTGACGCCTCCTCGATCGAGGGCGTGATCTGCAGCAGCGATGTGCGGATGGCTCCGATCGCGAGCGGCAGGAACAGCACCATGTAGGCGAACACGAGCATCCCGAGGGTCTGATACGCCCACGGGAGCCGGCGCGCACCGAACGCGACCAGTGAGAGTGCGACGACGATGCCTGGCAACGCGTGCCCGGACCACGAGAGCCGTTCGACGAACCGCGAGTAGCGCCCGACGGAGCGGGCACTGAGGAGCGCCACGGGCCACGCCGCGAGCACGGTGAACACGGCTCCCAGCACCGAGGCACGGAGGCTGTTGGCGACGAGCGACCACTCGGGCACGAGCGGCTCACCCACCTGGGCCCCCCGCCACAACCAGTAGGCGATGACTCCCATCGGGGCGACGAGGGCGAGCAGCATGAGGAGTGAACACCCTCCGAAGGCGGCCCACCGCCACCCCCCGAGGCGAATCGTCGGAGCGGTACGGGCACCCGACCCGTGGAGCCGATGGAGCGACTCACGGCCACGGAATCGCTGCTCGGCGGCGAGCAGCACGATCGTGAGCATCACCAGGATCAGCCCGAGGACCGCGGCGGTGTTGCGATTGAGCCCGCCCCGATACTGGAGATAGATGGCTCGCGTGAACGTGTCGTAGCGCAGCATCGAGACGGCCCCGAAGTCGGACATCACGTAGAGACCGACCAAAAGGCACCCGGCGGCGATCGAGGGGCGCAGCTGCGGCACGACCACTCGGATGAACGTCGAGAACGAGCCATGACCGAGCGTGCGACTCGCCTCCTCGAGGCTCGGATCGAGCCGACGGTACGCGGCGCGGACGGTCAGGAGCATGTACGGGTAGGTGAACAAGGTGAGCACCGCGAAGGCTCCGCCGAATCCATAGATCGATGGCAGCTCCTCGACACCGAGGGGCTCGAGCCAGCCCTGCACGATCCCGCGCGGGCCCAGCGCGCCGATCATCGCGAACGCTCCGACATAGGTCGGTATCGCCAGCGGGAGTGCCGTCACCACGACCCAGATCCGCCGCCCGGGGAGGTCGGTTCGCGTCGTCAGCCAGGCCAGCGGTACGGAGATCAGGACTGCAGCGGTCGTCACCGCGCCGGCCAACACCAGGGTGTCGATCAACACCTCGCGCGTACGAGCCGACGATGCGATCGCCCACGTCTCGGACCAGCCCAGTTCCCACACCCGCACGACCAGGTACACCAGCGGAACGGCGGCACTGAACGCCACCAGCAGTGCGAGGCCACGCACGATGGTGAACCCGCCGAGCGACTCGCCGACACCAGCTCGCGGGCGCGACTGCTCGACGGCCGTCGGACGCGGCTCGTCGAGCAGTGCGGTGGTCATGTTCGCCCCGGTGCCCTCTGGGTCAGAGTGCGCCGACCTCGGTCAACAGCGCGACCGTTCCTTGCAGGTCGAGCAGCTGGTTCAGGTCGAACGGCGGGTACGTGAGTGTGTCCAACGCGGGCACACCCTCCGGGCTCGGCGAACCCTCGACGACCGGGATCTCGAACGTCTCGGTGGCGAAGTACTCCTGGGCGGCGGGCGACAGGAGGAACTCCACGAGCGCCTGCGCCCCCTCGGACTCGTCGGTGGTCGCGAGGATTCCGGCGCCGGCGATGTTGATCAGTGAGCCCGGATCGTCCTCGCCACCGAAATGGTTGGCCACCGGGAAATCGGGATCCTCGGCGAGAAAGCGGTAGAGGTAGTAGTGGTTCACGAACCCGACGTCGACCTCGCCGGCAGCGACCGCTTCGACGACGGCTGTGTTGTTCTCGTACGGCACCGCACCGTTGGCGACGATCCCTTCGAGCCACGCCCGGGCTGCGTCCTCGCCCTCGATCGAGCGCAGCGCCGTCACGAAGTCCTGGAACGACGCGTTGGTCGGCGCATACCCGATGCGTCCAGACCATTCGGGGTCGGTGTAGCCGAGGATCGTGGCGGGAAGGTCGGCTTCGGTCAGCTCATCAGTGTTGTACACGACCGTTCGTGCCCGGCCGGACAATCCGAGCCAGTCGTTGCCCGGCGAGCGAAGGCCTTCGGGGACCTGATCGAGCAGCTCGGTCGGCAGTTCGGCGAGTCCACCCGTTGACGACAGCTCGCCGAGGAAGCCGGCACCCTGCGAGTAGTAGACGTCAGCCGGCGAGTTGTCGCCCTCCTCCTGGATGAGCAACAGCATCTCGGCCGAGTCGCCGTAGCGGACCTCGGTGTCGATGCCGGTCTCTTCTTCGAACATCGCGAGGAGCGGTCCGACCAGATCCTCTCCCCGACCGGAGTACACGGTGACCGTTCCGTCGACGCTTGCCGTGCCGTCGGTACCCGCCGGGGCATCGGGCGTTGGCGCCACGGTTCCGGACGAGGCGTCCGACACGGCGGGCGCGTCGGTGGAGGCCGAATCGTCAGCTTCGTCGCTTCCGCACGCAACGAGCGCCAGCCCGGCAACGACGACCGCAGCGAGTCGAGTGTGGTTTCCCATGTATGGAGGTCCTCCCAGTGAAGATTCGTTAAGCGACCCTCACACTAGGACCTCGGTGGGCAGGACACCAACTGCTACCCCTTCAATCGTCGCCGAAGAGGAACCCCTTCCGGGCGGGCACGATCACCATCGTCTCCTGCGTCGATCGCCTACGCAGTGCCGCCGCGCTCGTCGTCCTCCGACACGGCGACGACGGCCGGACGCTCCGGGTCGACGCCACCCTGCTCATCGATGGTCGCTGCGTCGGAGACGGGCAGCCCGTGGGGCGGGACGACGCCAAGGGCGCGATCGCGACGGTCGGCGCGAACCGACCAGAGGATCGACACCGTCAGGACGACGGCGATGAAGCCGAGCGAGATGTAGGTCGGCAGGTGCACGTTGAACGGATCTCCGATCAGCAGCATCTTGATGCCGACGAAAGCCAGGATCACGCCGAGACCGATGTTCAGGAAGCGGAACTTGCCCTGCATGCCGCCGAGCAGGAAGTACAGGGCGCGCAGCCCCAGGATGGCGAACGCGTTGGCGGCGAACACGATGAACGGTTCCCGGCTCACGGCGAGGACGGCTGGCACGGAGTCGACCGCGAACACCACGTCGGTCGCCTCGATGAGCACGAGCACGGCGAACAGCGGGGTCGCCACACGCTTGGCGTTGACGCGGGTGAAAAGCTTCTGACCGTCGTATTGATCGGTCGTGGGCACGATCCTGCGCACCATCCGCATGGCGATGTTGTTGTTGTAGTCGACCTGCTTGTTCTCGTCGTGGCGAGCGATCTTCACCGCCGTGTAGAGCAGGAACGCACCGAAGATGTAGAGCACCCATTCGAAGTTCTCGATGAGTGCCACGCCGGCGAAGATGAAGATCGCGCGCATCACGAGGGCGCCAAAGATGCCCCAGAACAGCACGCGGAACTGGTACTCCCGGGGCACGGCGAAGAACGAGAAGATCACCGCCCACACGAAGACGTTGTCGATCGACAGACTCTTCTCGATGAGGAAGCCTGCGTAGTACTCGCCACCCGCCTGACCGCCCTGCCAGGCCAGGATCACGAGCCCGAACAGCAGACCGATCGAGATCCAGACTGCCGACTCGATCGCCGCCTCCTTGATCGTGATCACATGCGCCGTTCGGTGCACGAGCAACAGGTCGGCCACGAGCATCACGGTGATCACCGAGACGAGTGCGATCCATGCCCAGGCAGGCACGTCGAACGAGGCGAAGTTCTCGTCGGCGGCGCTCTCGGCGGCGACGAGAGCGGACGGGGACAGGATCATGACAACTCCTCAGTTGTGGGTTTGGGCGAGCGGGTTTCGGGAGACTGGGGTTCGGGGACGGGTGGGGAGAGGGCGGGTGCAAGTGCGACTTCGGTGATGCTGTGGCGCTCCATGGATCGGACCTCGACGTGCCAGTCGGCGATGACCACGTGGTCGCCGACCGACGGGATACGCCCGAGCTGTTCGAACACGAGACCGGCGATGGTCGCGTAGTCGCCCTCGGGAAGCCCGACATCGATGTCGTGGAGGTCGTGGATCGGGAACGTGCCGGGCAGCACGATGGTGCCGTCCGGTTCGTGCCGGACGGTCGTGAGATCGGGATCGGTCTCGTCGTAGATCTCGCCGACGAGCTCCTCGATGAGATCCTCCATCGTGACGATGCCGGCCACGCCCCCGTGCTCGTTCACCACGACGGCCATCTGGGCCCGCTTCAGCTGGAGTTCACGCATCGCGGTCAACACCCGCGCCGCCTCGGGGAATATCGGCGCTTCCAGGGCGAGACCCGAGATCTCCTCGTTCCCGCCTCCGACCAGCTGTCGGAGGTGCACGAAACCGACCACGTTGTCCAGGTTCCGACCGGCGGCGACCGGCGCCCGGGTGTGGCCTGACTCTTTCAGGAGTTCCAACGCCCGATCGACGGTGAGCGCCGGATCGAGCACGAACACCTGACTGCGCGGGACGAGCACCTCGTCGAGCGTGCGATCGGCGATCTCGAACGCGCCATCGATGATCACGCGCTGGTGTGGCGTGAACGTGACCTGGGCCGCGACCATCTCGCGCAGCTCCTCCTCGGTCACCTCCTCGCGCTGCTGGTCGGGATCGCCGCCCATGATGCGCACGGCCAGGTTCGTCGACAGCGAGAGCAGCCAGACGATCGGTCGAGTGATCTTGTTGAGGAATGCGAGCGGCCGGGCCATGACCATGCCCCAGCGTTCTGCCTTCTGCATGGCGATGCGTTTCGGCGCGAGTTCGCCGAACACGAGCGTCACGTACGACAGCAGCAGTGTCACGACGACGATCGACATCGGCTGCGCGGCGCCACCGAGGAAGCTCAGCGGTTCCTCGAGCGGTTCGGCGAGCGATACCGCGGCTGCGGCGGATGCAAGGAACCCGGCGAGGGTGATGCCGATCTGGATGGTGGCGAGGAAGCGATTCGGTTCGCGGGCCAGCCCGGCGAGCACGGCACCGGTCGACGACTGGACTTCGAGCCGCTGCAACTGGCCCTCGCGCAACGACACGAGCGCCAGCTCGGTACCGGCGAACGCGGCGTTGATCACGACGAGCACGAACACGAGCCCCAGCTGTGGGAGAACATCAGACATCGCTGGAGGTGTTTCTCTCGGCGGCGGGGATCGGGCAGGGTTTTCGATACACGGGAAGTACTTTCGGACGGGAACGGATCGGGAGACAGCAGGCGAACACAGGACCGACGAGCAGCATCGACTCGGAGCGGCAGCGCCGACCACGGGTATGCGAGACGGCGGTCGGGACAGCGTCTACAGGCGCAGAACGGTCGGGCCGCGGAGATCGGGTGGCCGAAGGTGGTGCCGCATCTGCAGCGCAGGCTGGGCGGAGCGTCGGATCGGATGCACGCTGCGGACCCGCTCGAACCAGTCGTCGAGTCGTTGGCGGAGACCGACGGCACGTCGCCGGATCGCAGACGTCGTCGAGCCCGCGAGGGTTGCATCATCGACCGGCGGCTGGTGAACGGTGCCACCTTGAAGGGGACTCGCCTCGGTGATCGAGGAAACGGCACCTGCCGAAAGGCATCCGACGGCGAGCAGCAAGGCGGCAACCACACGAGCGAGCCCACGACGGGTCGGTGGTTGGGGAGAATCAGGCGTGCTGGCTGATGCTTCGCGGGCGAGCGGAGGGTCGGAGTCGGCGGGCACTGGGAATCAGGATCCGACGATACCAGCATGATCGTGTGCCTCGATCTGCTCACCGTCGGTGTCCCGGTACTCCGCGAACGCGTTCAACGTGACAGCGAGGAAGGGCACCGCGAAGAACGTGCCGACGAATCCGAACAGGGCCCCTCCGGCGACGATCCCGAGCAGGATGACGAGCGGGTGGAGGCGGATGGCCTTGCCGTAGATGACGGGTGCCAGCAGATCGTTGTCCAGCTGTTGGACGACGATGGTGACGCCCGCCACGATCAACGCCGGCACGGTGCCGGCCGTGACGAGCGCGACGAGCGTCGCGATGACTCCGGCGGCGACCGCGCCGACGATCGGGATGAACGCGGCGAGGAAGGTGATGAGCATGACCGGTGCAACCAGGCTCGAACCGACGAGCAGCAGGGTTGCGCCGATGACGACGCCTTCGACGATGCCGAGGATGGCGGCCCCCTTCAGGTATCCGCCTGCGGCATCCCAGCCCCGCCGGAACGAGCGGTCGACCCGCTCACGCCGGTGCTCGGGAAACGCGCGCACGAATCGCTCGAACCACCGGTGACCGTCCTTCAACAGGAAGAAGGCGATGATGAGCGACAGGAGCGAGCCGGCGACCAGCTCGAAGGCCAGCACCGCGCCCGACGCAACCCCGCCGCCCCCGGCGCTGGCCGCCGACGCCAGGGTGTCGCTGGCCTGCTCGCGGATACGTTCCACGTCTGCCCGCGAGACGTCGAACGGTGAGTCATCGACCAGCCAGTCGGTGAGGTCGTCGATCCCCTCCGTGACCGTGGGTCCGATCTGGTCGACTTCACCAGCGATCGACCCCCCGGCCAGCCCGAGCACGGTGGCCAGCAGGACCACGAACCCCAGCAGGGTGACCGTCGCCGCAATGCCAGGCCGCATCCCACGATTCCGCATCGCGCGAGCGACCGGCCAGAGGCCCCTGGCGACGAGGCCGGCCACAGCGCACGGCACGACGACGAGCAGCAGCTGACCCGTGAGCCACACGAGGGCGACGATCGCCAGGGCGACGGCGAGCAGTCGCCACGAATACGCCGCGAGCTTGTCGAGCGTCGGCCAGACCGAGCCGGTTCCGCGAGGTCGTTCCGTCGTCGAAGGAGTCGAGGTGGTGACCGCCATCAGCTGAAGTTCTCGATCGCGTACGCCGCGTTGAGGGCGGCCGCGAAGCAGACCCACGCCAGATACGGAAGGAGGAGCAGTGCCGCCGGTCGCGCGACGCGCCAGGCCACGCCAGCGGAGATCGCCACCGCAACGATCAGGGCGGCGATCACGATCAAGCCGCCGCCGATCGTCTCGAGTCCGAAGAAGACCGACGTCCATGCCAGGTTCAGGGCCATCTGAACGGCCCAGGTCACGGTCGGTGCAACCTGGGTCGTGGCGCGCCACGCCAACCATCCGGAGACGGCGATCATGGCGTAGAGGACCGTCCAGACGATTCCGAACGTCGCTCCGGACGGAGCGATCGATGGCTGCTCGAGCGAGTCGTACCAGTCCATCCCGGTGCTGTTGACCCAGCCCCCGACTCCCGCTACTGCGACCGTGCCGACCACGAAGATCGAGGCTGCGATCATCTGCTCTCCGGCCGACCGATCCGGTCGGCTCGTCATGTCGGTGGACCGAGCCAGATCGAAATCGCGCATCGTCAATCCGGTCATCGGACACCTCCTCGGGTCAACACATCGGCGAAGTACCCCGGTTCGACGACATTCACACCCTGCGGTCGTTGGGGAGTCCTTCGATGGCGGACCACACGGCGAGAGCCTGGGCGTGACCGGCCACATCGTGGACGCGAATCGCCCGCGCGCCGCGCTGTACGGCAATGAGGTGCGCCGCAGCCGACGCGACATCACGTCCCGTCGGATCGTCGATGCCGGCGAGCACACCGAGGAAACGCTTGCGCGACGCGCCGACCAGTACCGGACATCCGAGGGCGATCAGTTCGTCGAGCCGCCGCAGGATCGCCAGGTTGTCGTCGACCGACTTGCCGAACCC
Source organism: Actinomycetes bacterium (assembly GCA_031398325.1). Taxonomy (GTDB): domain Bacteria; phylum Actinomycetota; class Acidimicrobiia; order Acidimicrobiales; family Ilumatobacteraceae; genus Sva-07. Next base: position 49,796 of record JANNNB010000241.1, on the reverse strand, counting down.
GATCCCCGGATCGACGACGACCTCGGCCACGCCAGCTTCGCGCGCCGACGCGATCTGTCTGGACAGAAAGGCAATCACGTCGGCGACGACGTCGGTGTAGCCGCCGTGTCGGTGCGTCTCGGCCATGTCGGCCGACGGTGCGTGCATCACGATCGCCGGCACGCCACCTCCCGCAACGACCTCGCGCATGAGCGGATCGCGCAGCCCCGTCACGTCGTTGACGACCAGCGCCCCGGCAGCGATCGCTGCACTCGCGACGGATGCGTGGCGGGTGTCGACGCTGACGGGCACGCCGCTGCTTGCGAGCCGCTCGATCACGGGCACGACTCGGCGCAACTCCTCGTCGGGCGTGACCGCACTGGCCCCCGGCCGCGTCGACTCACCACCGACGTCGATGAGATGTGCCCCGTCGGCGACGAGCTGCAACGCATGTACGACCGCACGGTCGCGGTCGACGAAGCGGCCGCCGTCGGAGAACGAATCGGGCGTCACGTTCACGATGCCGACGATCGTCACGGCACGATCCAGGAACGAGAACGCGGTGGCCATCAGGCCCCCATCCTGGTCGATCTACGCTCACCGGATGCTCTTCCCGGCCGAGCACTACGAAGGTCTGCGCGACGGAACGATCACCGTCGCGTTCCGCTCGTGGAAGCGACCGACCGTCGTCGCCGGCGGGACGCTGCAATCTCCTGGTGGGCTGTTGGGGATCGACGAGGTGACCCCGATCGTTCCCGGCGACGTCACCGAGGCCGATGCCCGAGCCGCGGGGATGGTCTCGATCGAGGAAGTGTTCGCGTGGATCGACGGCACACGGCTCGCTGACACGGCGGACCGCAACCTCTACCGCATCCGCTTCCACCGGATCGGTGACGACCCACGCATCGCCTTGAGGCGGGCGGTCGACATCGACGCGGATGAACGGGCACGACTCGACGCCCGCCTCGCCAAGTGGGATTCGGCAAGCCCCGACGGTCCATGGACCGCAGCCGTCCTCGACGTGATCGCCGCCTCGCCAGGGGTCGTGTCCACCGTTCTCGCCGATCAGGTCGACATGGACCGGCCGACCTTCAAGCGTCGTGTTCGCCAGTTGAAGGAACTCGGCTTCACCGAGAGCCTGGAGGTCGGCTACCGGTTGTCGCCCCGGGGCGAGGCGTATCGATCCGGGCGTTGAGGTGGGCTGCGACCGGCGGTCGAGGGCATGGCCCGTCAGGCTGCCGGGAACAGTTGCGGGAGGGCCTCTCGGTCAGCAGAAGAGACTTTCGCACCCGTCGCGTCCGGGATCGGGGGGCTCCGTCGAGTCGTCCCAGGTCTCCTGGTCGACCACGGTCAGGCTCCGCACGATCGCCTCTGCATCGGCGCGACTCCCGGTGAATCCGAACAGCGCGTGACCGCCGTCAACCAGCGGCCATACGATCGCGACCCGGCCCGGAAGGTCGAGCACAACGGCCTCTGCGCCGTCGAGATCGATCGTCGAGACGGTCACCTCGTCGGGCCACCAGCCGGTGGTGAGCAGGTTCGCATTCGCCGAGTAGACGAGCAACTCGCCGATCAGCGTGCCGTCGTCGAGCGTCCAGAGCAGGTGACGAGACGCATCAGGAGTGTCGCCGCTCTCGCCGAACGACGCGAAATCTGCGGGAAGACTGGGGACGTTCCAACCGGGCTCGGGGCTCGGCCGGCGCTCGAGCGTGCGGCCGATGTCGATCACCTGCTGCTCCGTCAGGCCGGCGGTGTCGATCTGCACGACGCCCTCGGCACTCACGAGCGAAATCGAGACCCGCCCGGTAGCGGACGGCACCACGTACGCGTCGTTCCACGTTGCCGCCCAGCCGTCGGTGTCGATCGTCGTCCCTCGCGTCGACGTGCCAGGACCCTGACCGATGTTCGACGTGATGACCAGGAAGCCGCCTCCGTCGCTGTCGTACCAACTCTGCACGTAGTCGTACGACCCGAGCGTGTCGGCGGTTCCCACGATGGCCGTCGCCGTGGTGGCATCTCCGACGGGGACCGTGGGCAACAGCCGGGGCACCGCGTCGACCGGCACGGGGTCGGTCGATCTCGGCGGCCAGTTCGTCAAACCCGACGGCAGGACCGATGGCATCGAGGTCGCCGGCGCTGGCGATGTCGACGGATCGGGATCGGGCACCACTGCCGGAATCGTCGTCGGCGCGGTTGGCGTGGTGGTCGGCACGTCCAACTCCGTCGTGGCTGTCGGGTTCGTCGTCGCCGCAGCGATCGTCGAGATCGGCCCGGTGGGTTCGCCCGACGGTCGCGCGATGGTCCAGATCGCAGCCACCCCGATGATCAACACCACGGCGGCAGCCGGCAACAGGAGCCTGTTGGGACGATTGTCCGGTCTCCGCCGTTCGCGTTCGAACAGCGAGCGCGAAGCCACCATGTCGACGCTCGGCGCGAGCGCCCCGAGGCGTGCGCCGAGCGCTTCGTCGGATCGATCAGACATCGGGAGCCTCCTCGAGCAGTTCGCGTAGCCGACGACGAGCGTCGTGCAGGTTCGACTTCACCGTGCCCTCACTCACCTCGAGTGCAGCGGCCACTTCGCGCACCGACAACTCCCCCAGGTAGTACAGGCACAGCGCGGCGCGCATCCGGTCGGGCAACGACGTCACGGCTCGCCGGAGGTCGACCAGATCCGCTGTCAGATCGGCCTCCGGCACCTCGCGAACGGTCGCGAGTATCTCGGCGCGCCGGGCCCGATCACGCCGACCGTTGATCAACCGGTTCAGAGCGACGCGCCGCACCCAGCCGGCGGGATCGTCCAATGCGCGGACCGTCCACCAGTCACGATCCGCACGGATGAAGGCCTCCTGGACCGCGTCGGCCGCCGACTCCGCATCGAACGCGACGCCGAGCGATCGGACCAACCGCTCGTACTCCGCCTCGAACAGGTTCTCGATCCCCACCGTCATGACACCGTAGACACCCGCCAGCAGGTCGGCCGGTTGGGTCCGTGGTCGAGCGTTCGGCGGTACCGGGGCTGTAGAAAGTACGGACCCATGACGCGTCAGTTGGTTCCCAGTGCACGGCCGACCTTCCTGCAGAGCGACCGTCGAGCGGCTCGCGCCGTGCAGCCGGTGGTCAAGTTCCTGCACGTCGAGGCCGCAGGTGGGATCCTGCTGCTCGTCGCGACGATCATCGCGCTGATCTGGGCGAACTCACCGTGGGAAGCGAGCTATGACACGCTCTGGCACACCGAGATCCGCATCGACGTCGGCTCGTACTCGTTCGAGGAGGATCTCGGCCACCTCGTCAACGATCTCCTGATGGCGGTCTTCTTCTTCGTCGTCGGGATGGAGATCAAGCGCGAACTCGTCGTGGGTGAACTGCGTGATCGTCGGGCCGTCGCACTCCCCGCCATGGCCGCGCTCGGCGGGATGGTCGTTCCGGCCCTCATCTACCTGGCGTTCAACGCCGGCGGTGAGGGAGCCGACGGCTGGGGCATCCCGATGGCAACCGACATCGCCTTCGCCCTCGGCGTCGTCGCCCTTCTCGGCTCACGAGTGCCCGCCCCCGTCAAGGTGATGCTTCTGACGCTCGCCATCGTCGATGACATCGGCGCCATCCTCGTGATCGCCGTGTTCTACACGGACCAGTTGCAGTTCTCGTTCCTCGCCTTGGGCCTGGCGATCGTCGTCGCGGTGGCACTCATGCACAGATTCCACGTCGTGTATCCGCCGCTGATCGCACTCGCAGGTTTCGTGCTGTGGCTCACGATCTACGAGTCGGGCGTGCACGCGACGATCGCCGGCGTCATGATGGGCCTGCTCACACCGGCCCACCCGTTCCAGTCCGACCTCGAAGCCGACGAGCTGGTCAGCGTGCTCGAAAAGCGAGACGACATCACGCCGGCCCAGGTCAGAGCCACGGCAGCGCTCATCGGAAACTCGGTGTCACCGTGCGACCGGCTCATCAACGCGCTGCATCCGTGGACGAGTTGGTTGATCGTGCCCGTGTTCGCATTGGCGAACGCCGGGATCGCGATCTCCGGAGACTCGCTGTCGTCGCCATCGTCGGTGTTGGTCGGCGTGGCGGTTGCGCTGGTGGTCGGCAAGTTCGTCGGCGTCACCCTGTTCAGTCTCCTCGCGGTCAAGCTCGGCGTCGCTCGGCTCCCACCGAACGTTCGCTGGGGTCACATCTGCGGGGTCGGTGCCGTCGCCGGTATCGGCTTCACCGTTTCGCTGTTCATCACCGGACTCGCGTTCGACAGTGAGATCCTGCAGGACGACGCCAAACTCGGCACCTTGATGGCATCGGTGATCGCCGCCGTGCTCGGGTCGACGCTCCTCGTCCTCGTCGCCCGCCGGTCCCCGACCCCTGTCGACGATCCGTCCGCAAGTGTGAGCCCACCGGTCGATTTCGACCACGCTGGGTCACACTTCGGATAGGCGGACCGAGCACGCAGGCGAAGTGTGAACTCACCGGTCGATTTCGACCACGCCGGCTCACACTTCGGGCAGCCCGGCGGTTCAGCCGACGAACCAGGCGAGGGTGAACGGGATCGAGTTCGTGCCGATGTGAGCGAGGATCGGTGCCGCAAGATGTTGAGACCGGTGGCGGAGCCAGATGAAGCCGAGGCCGGCGAAGAACGTGGCCACGAAGGTGCCGACGACACTCCCCCATCGATTGAGATCGGTCGGCTCCACGTCGGAGTAGCTGTTCCACACCGGGAACAGGTGCCACAAGCCGAAGAGGCACGCACCGATCAGCGCGGCCCGAACGATCTCGTACCTGCGCCTGAGCAGCCCGTGGAGGACGCCGCGGAAGATCACCTCTTCCACGAACACGGTCCCGAGCGGGATCACGATCAGGACTCGCCCGACCATCTCCCAGAACGTCACGTCGACGCGCTCGTCCTCGAAGTACCCCGACGTGAACGGCAGGAACGCCGCGATGAGCAGCACCACGAAGATCAACCCGAACACCACCGCACCGAGCCGGACTCCAGCTCCCAGGTGTGCCCGTTCGATCCCGAGTTCGGATGTCGTCATGCCGGCTGCCAGACCGGCCAGGAGCACGACGACCGCGATCGCGACGTTGGTCGCGAGGTGCCCGTCGCCGGGGATCAGACTCGATCGGGCGATGTTGTAGACGGCCAGGACGACGACGACCGAGACGAACACCACGACGCTGAGCCGCGTGTTGGTCGGTTTGTCGGTCGAGGAGACGTCAGCCACCAGAGGTGACCGGGTCGTCGGCCCCCGCGGCCGCCCGCTGCTCAGCGGTGAACGCATTCAGGGCCTCGGTGTCCGCTGCGGTCCACCCGTCGGGCGGCACGACCTGTGCCCACGCGCCGGGCCACTCGAGCATGTAGTCGTGGCCGTGCCCCGGAGGGGCGCTGAACCCGGCCATCAGGTCGAACACACCCTGGGTCCCGGTGACGATCGGGAACCACGGGCCACCCTCGGGTACATCGGGCCCGCGCGGGTCGTCCATCCACGGTGCTGGCGTCCAGATCTGGTCGATGTTCCACATCCCGACCGGATCGGATGCGTGCTGGACGTACGCATAGCGGGGCGCTTCCCAGTCGGGATCGAGCGGGATGAGCTCGTCGACGTCGTTGAAGAAACGAACCGTTTCGCCGCCCTCGTACACCGGACGCCAGACGGGCGTTCCGTCCTCACGGGCGGCGGTGATCTGACGATGGGCAGGGTTGTCGTTGGTCGGGCCGCCGAGGAGCACGCCATCGGACCTCGCCTTCATGTTGGCGACCGAGTTCTCGGCGGTCTGCCCGGCGAACGCGGCCTCGGCGCCATACGAACCGAGACTCAGGCCGTAGATGATCAGCTTCGGCCGATCGTCTTCCGGGAGCTGCTCCCATGCTTCGTAGATGGTGTCGAACAGGACCGCGCCGGCTTCGGCGGATGCGCCATCGACGAGCAGCGTGGCGATCCAACTCGGGAGGAAGGAGTACTGGATCGTCACGAACGCCGTGTCGCCGGAGTGGAGCAGCTCGACGGCCCGCGACGCATCGGGGTCGATCCAGCCGGTACCCGTGGCCGTGGCGACGACGAGCACCTCGCGGTCGAACGCGCCGGTTCGTTCGAGTTCCTTGACCGCCAGATCAGCCCGCTCCTCGACGTCGTCCGCCGACTTGATCCCGGCGTAGACGCGGATCGGCTCGACCACGTCGGCGCCCTGGTTTCCGATCGACTCCTGGAACTCGCTGATCATGTCGGTCGGGGTCGCCGTGGCGACGAAGGTACGGCCCTGCAGCCCGAGGCTGTCCCATGACGCTAGCGAGTCCGGGCTGCCCGACACCGTGGCGGCCGTCGGCTGTTCGATGCCCTCAGCGGTGCCGTCGTCCACCGCGCTGAACGCAGAGTTCGCCCAGTCGCGGAACGACGCGAACGCGACGTCGTTGAAGAGGAACCAGCCGATGAGCACGACGGCGATCACGGTCGTGAACGCAGCGAGGGTCGGCGACAGGACCCTGCTGAAGAGGCGATGGAGATGGACGACACCGCGGCCGACGAGCCGACCGATCAACGTGAGGATGATCGCGACGATCGCGGCGACGACCAGCATCGGGATCCCGAACCACCAGCCGAGGCCGTCCATCAGCAGCATCGAGCGCTGCTGGTTCTGCCAGCGCCCGCACATCCAGAGCCCGCCGATGACGAGCACGATCGCAGCGAGAACCCCCAGCACGATCCATGCGATGCGGCGAGCAGCCGGACTGATCGTGACACCGAAGCGGGCCAACACGAGGCCGGTCAACCATCCGAGCAACGTGAACACGGCGTAGCCGATCGCCGCGCTGATGCCGCTCATCGCCCCCTGCGTGACGAACGATCGCGGCATCAACGTCGGCCAGAACGACGCCCACAGGAACACCACTGCACCAACGGTGCCGGCGAACCGCGGCCGCCCGATGATCGTGCGGCGGCGGGCCGGTGTTGCGCCGTCGGCACAGGCACCTTCTGCTGCGGTGGCCTCTTCGGCCTCGGTGGCCTCGGCGATCAGGTTGATGTCATCGAGCGTGTCCACCATGAGGCTCGACACTATGCGGCGAGCCGGGCACGGGGGACGGACCCGATCGTGTCGAGGCGACCACGCGGCGGAGGAGGTCCCGCAGCGCGCCCAACTCCTCGTCCGACAGGCCGCTGAGCAGGCCGACCGCCGCCCGGCGTCGCCGAGCGCTCAATTCGACGACCCGGCCGCGGCCGGCCGGGGTGACCGCCACGGTCACCGCACGACGGTCGAGCGGATCGTGACCCCGCACGACCAGGCCCCTGGCCACGAGCTCGTCGACGAGCGAGGTGGCGGACCGACGGGCGATGTTCAATTCATCGGCAAGTTCGCTCATGCGCGCCGGCTCACCCATCCGGTCGAGGACGCGCAGGGCGCGCATTTGGGCCCACGTCACCGAGTCGGACCCCAGCTCGTGACGGGCCTCGCGCCGCATCAAGTGGGTGATGCCCTGCAGCAGATCGGCCACCTCCGACGCCACATCCGATGCCCCGTCCGCGGTGGCGCGGGAGCGCTCGGGAATTTTTCGGACCATGTAGTGAGTTTACCTCATCATAGATCTCACTCAGTACATCGGTCGCCGGTCGCCGGCGCCAGAAGGTCGGTCGCATGCCCAGGCAAATGAGCTCGTTCTCCCAAGACTCGTCCGTCACCTCCCACCGGCTCGCCCCCGGAACGATCCGGCGCGTGATCGGCTTCGCCCGCCCCTATCGCGTCGCGATCGGTCTCTTCCTCATCCTGATCATCCTCGACGCGGCAGCAGGCGCGGCCACTCCGCTGATCTACCGCGAGATCATCGACACGGGCATCGGCGACGAGCGCACTGGTCTCGTCATCGCCCTTGCTGTCCTCCTCGCGGCACTGGCCTTCCTATCGGCACTGCTCGGGCTCGGCCAGCGCTGGTTCTCCGCCCGCATCGGTGAAGGCCTCATCCACGACCTCCGCACGCAAGTGTTCGACCACGTCCAGCGGATGCCGATCGGCTTTTTCACCCGCGCCCAGACGGGCGCTCTGGTCTCCCGCCTGAACAACGATGTTCAAGGCGCCCAACAGGCGTTCACCTCGATGCTCAGCAACGTGGTCGGCAACATCGTGACCGTCGCAGTGACGCTGACGGCGATGTTCGTCCTGTCGTGGCAGATCACGCTGCTCGCCCTCGTGATGCTGCCGCTCTTCGTCCTGCCCGCGAAGTGGATCGGTCGCCGCCTCGCCGATCTGACCCGCGAGCGCTACCGCCTGAACGGTGAGATGGGCCAGATGATGACCGAGCGGTTCAACGTGTCAGGTGCGCTGCTCGTGAAGCTGTTCGGTGACCCGGACCGGGAGTCGGCGTCGTTCGATCGTCGAGCGGGACGCGTGCGCGACATCGGCGTGACGACCGCGATGTACCAACGGGTACTGATGACCGCCCTCGGGCTGCTCGCTTCGCTGGCGACCGCACTGGTCTACGGGCTCGGTGGGGTGATGGCCATCTCCGGCAGCATCGGCATCGGCACGGTCGTCGCCCTGACCGCCTACCTCAACCGGCTGTACGGACCGCTCACCTCGCTGTCGAACGTGCAGGTCGACGTCATGACCACCCTCGTCAGCTTCGAACGCGTCCTCGAAGTGCTCGACCTGCAGCCATCGATCGCCGAGCATCCCGATGCCGGTGATCTCCCGGCGGGTCCCGTCGGGGTCGAACTCTGTGGCGTGACCTTCCGCTACCCCACGGCCGCCGAGGTGTCGCTCGCCTCGCTGGAAGGGGTCGCACAGTTGGACGACACGATGCCGGAGCCGATTCTGCACTGCATCGACCTTCGCGTCGAGCCTGGACAGACGCTCGCCCTCGTCGGGCCCTCCGGCGCCGGGAAGACCACCATCACCGGACTGGTGTCGCGGTTGTACGACCCGACCAGTGGCTCCGTGCGGGTAGGCGGAATCGACCTACGCGACGCCACGGCCGCCTCGGTCCGTGACCGCATCGGGGTCGTGTCGCAGGACTCACACCTGTTCCACGACACGCTGCGGGCGAACCTGCGTTACGCCCGCCGCGACGCCACCGACGAAGAAATCATCGAGGCGCTGATTGCGGCGCAGGTGTGGGACGTCGTGCGCGCCCTCCCGGACGGACTCGACACCGTGGTCGGCGACCGCGGCCACAGGATGTCGGGTGGGGAGAAGCAGCGGATCGCCATCGCCCGGCTGCTCCTCAAGGACCCGTCCGTCGTGATCCTCGACGAGGCGACCGCCCACCTCGACGCCGGTTCCGAGGCGCTCGTCCAGGAGGCGCTCGCGACCGCACTCGTCGGTCGAACCTCGATCGTGATCGCCCACCGGCTCGCCACCGTTCGTGCCGCCGACGCGATCGCCGTCATCGACGGCGGGCGGGTGGTCGAGCACGGCACCCACGCCGAACTCCTGGCCCACAACGGGCTGTATGCCAGCCTCGCCCGCACGCAGTTCGCCGACCACGGAGTGCCCACCGCCGCCTGAACTGAGTCGCGGCGCACCGCGCCCTGCGACACGCGACACGCGACGAAGGAAGAGCGCCTCGAGGCGCTCCCCTCAGCCCCTCTCGTCGCCGCGGTATTCGACGAGGAACATCGTCGCGTCGTCGCGAAGACCCGCGCCGACGTGATCGACGACGCTCGCCGACAGCCGCCGGACCGTCTCTGCGGCCGGCAGCCCATCCAAGGTCGCTCGCACCAGGAAGTCGGCGAGCCGCTCGTGTCCGAACAACGATCCGTCCGCAGAGCGCGATTCGGTCACCCCGTCGGTGTGGAACAACACGCGATCGCCTCGCTGCAGATGATCGTTGTGCACCTCCACGACGCTGCCTCCCAGACCCATCGGCCTCGACGGCCGACATTCGAGATTTCCGATCAGCGACCCGTTCCGGATCAACATCGGCAGCTCGTGGCCCGCGTTGAGCCACGAGAGTTCACCCGTCGACAGGTCGAGCGATGCGAGCTGGCCGGTCACGTAGTACGAGTTGCCGAACTGTTCGGCGATGCGCCGATCGATCTGGTGGTACGTGTCCTCGAGCGACCGTCGCTCACGCCGGGCATTGCGCAGGGCGTGGATCGCAGCCGAGGCCATCAGCACCGCGGCCAGACCATGGCCGGCGGCGTCGAGCATGGCGAACTCGAGGGTGCGTGGGTTGAACGCGTAGTCGAAGGAGTCCCCGCCGATCTCGTACGCGGGCTCGAGCGCCCCGCTCACCGAGACGGTCTCACTCTCGTACGACAGCGGCGGGAGCAGGTCCCACTGGGCCTCGGCCGCTTCCGACAGCGGCCGCACACGACGGGCTCGCAGGACCACGTCGGTGTAGCGCCGACCGCTCACCAGGAGCAGCACGAGCATCCGCACGACCTCGGCAGCCTCGTCCGACGCGAGCAGATCACCCGGAACGTCGTCGAAGGTCAGCTGAAGGACCCCGATCCGATCGCTTCCCTCCGCCAGCGGAAACCAGACGGTGACCGGACCGTCCCCTGCCTGCACGACCTCACCCGAACCGAAGGCCCGGCCGGCCATCGTGCCCTCCATCTCGACCCGATCACCCGCCCCGCCGTCCGGTCGTAGCTCTCGAAGGGAACGAAGGGCGTAGTCCGCGATCAGCAACGATCCGGATGCGGCACCGAGGACCTCGGCCGCCGACGCGGCGAGGGCGCCGACGGACGACGGCTCAGCCCTCAGCGAACGGCGAGCGAAGTCACTCACCGCACTGTGAGAATGATCCACCGCGACATCTTCCCATGGATACGGTCCCCGCAGGATCAGGCGATCCGGGTGGCGGGAGCGCCCGTCTCCCTCGATGACCGGCGTTCACGGCGTTCGCGGCGTGCATCGAGTGCTCGCATGACGGGCGTCGCCGTCACGCCGTGCACAACGATCGACAACAGGATCGTGAACGCGGTCGCTGACCACAACTCATCGGCATCGGGAAACACCGTCAGCTCGGTGGCGACCACGAGGTAGTAGATCGAGCCGATGCCACGGATGCCGAAGAAACTGATCGCCTGCCGCTCGACCTTCGACACGCGGGCGCGCAGCATCGCCAGTTGGCCCGCAACCGGTCGCACCACGAAGACCACGGCGACCGCACCGAGCACGCCGCGCCAGGTCAGATCGGCAAGCAGGCCGGTGGCGACCGCTCCGCCGAGCAGCACGAGCAGGGCGACGCTGACCAGCTGCTCGATCTGCCCGGTGAACTCGTACATGACGCCGTGGTACGAGTGCTCCCGTCGGCTGTTGCGCATCGTGACCGCGGCGACGAACACTGCGAGGAACCCGTATCCGTGTGCCACCTCGGTGAGGCCGTAGGTCACGAGGATCGCACCGACGGCGACGAAACCCTGGGTGCGTTCGGCGATGGCGACCAGCGGGCCGGGCGGGTCGAACAGCATGCGTGCGAGCACCCGTCCCGCGACGAGACCGACCACGAACCCGATGCAGACGCGCAAGAGGAGGTCGTCGAGCGCCCACGTGACGAACCAGCCGCTTTCATCGCTGCTCGCCGCGACTGCGACGGCGACGGCGAGGTACACGAACGGGAACGCAAGCCCGTCGTTCAGTCCCGCTTCGCTCGTGAGCGCGAAGCGGACCTCGTCCTCGGCCGCTCGCTGGTCCTCCTTCGTGCCGGCATCGTCGACCTCGTCGACCTGGTCGTCAGCCGTCGCGTCAGCAGCGTCATCGGTGGTCGGTTCGCCGACCTGCACGTCGGCGGCCAGCACCGGATCGGTCGGCGCGATCACCGCGCCGAACAGCAGCGCGGTCGCAGGCGCGAGCCCGGCGGCCCAACCGGCGAGGAAGACGGCCCCGATCGTGAGGGGCATCGCGATGCCCAGCAGTCTCCACGTCGACGCCCACCCTCGCCAGGTCGGTGTGCGATCCAGGGCGAGACCGGCGCCCAACAGTGAGATGAGCACGGCGAACTCCGTGGCGTGCTCCGTCACGAGCGGGTACTCCCGGGGATCGACGTCGGGCAGCTGCGGCACCGCGAGGAACACCACGGCACCGATGGCCACCAACACCATCGGCATCGACATCGGGCGGTCGTCGAGATAGGCAGGCAACCATGCGGCGAGCAGGACGGCGATCCCGGCAAACAAGAACCCGATGGTGTACGCGTTCACGCACGCGAGCAATCAGCGAGGAGCGGCTTCACCGGTCCGAGGTACCCCTCGCACCCTTGCCCAAACCCGCCCTCAAGTCAGCGGCGGGCGCGCATCATCGTGGGTGAGTGCCTCGTCCGCGTCGAGCCCGACTCCGGTCAGGCCTGCGAGGCGAGCACGAACGACCAGCTGGACCAGCTGTCGCACCGCTACGTCGAGCGCCAGACCTTGGTCGTGGATGTTCGAGATGCAGTTGCGCTGGGCGTCCGTCGGTTCGAGTGCCGGAGCCATCGTGACGTACATGCCGACACTCTCGGGGACGGACAGACCTGGGCGCTCCCCGATCAGCACCGCCACCATCCGCGCGCCGAGCGCGGCGCCGATTTCGTCACCGATCGCGACGCGGCCGTTCGTGACGACGGTGATCACGCCGATCGACCAGCCACGGAGCACCTCACTCGACGCGATCGCCCCGGCCAGTGCGCCGCCGTGCCGCTCGACCGCATGGGGTGACAATCCGTCGCAGAGCACGATCGCCAGATCACAGTGCTGCTCCGGGACGCGCTGACGCAGCGCGGCGGCACTCTCGTCGGAGAGCCGTCGCCCGAGGTCGGGTCGTCTGACGTACTCCCCGCGAGATGTGGCCGCGGAACGCAGCTCGATGGATTCATGCCCGCCGTCCCTCAACGCGCGCACGACGGCCGTTCCGTCGAACGGACGGATCACGGCATCGCGAGCTCGCGCCTGGTCGGCACGGAACGCGAGGTGTGCCGTCGTCGGAACGCTGCCACCTGCGGTGCCGAGCCCGACCCGCGCCGGCGTGAAGCCTCGCACCGCGTTCCACCAGGCCGCAGGTCGTGCATCGGCGGCAGGCGCGGGCGCACGATCCTGCTCATCCGGCGATGTCATCTCGCGACGTCCACGGCTGCGAGCAGTGCGGGGCTCCCGCTCGCGGAGCCCACCCGACCGACCCCGTCGGTGATGTTCATCCGTTCGAGCCACACTTCGAATTCGGGGGCGGGTCGCAGTCCGAGCACCTGGCGGAGGTACTGGGCGTCGTGGAACGAGGTGGACTGGTACCCGAGCATCACGTCGTCGGAACCAGGTACGCCCATGATGAAGTTGCAGCCGGCCGTACCGAGGAGCGTGAGGAGCACATCCATGTCGTCCTGATCGGCGTCCATGTGGTTCGTGTAGCAGACGTCGCATCCCATCGGCAGTCCGAGGAGCTTTCCGCAGAAGTGATCTTCGAGCCCGGCGCGGATCACCTGCTTGCCGTCGAGCAGGTACTCGGGCCCGATGAACCCGACGACGGTGTTCACGAGGAAGGGATCGAACTGGCGGGCCACCGCATACGCACGAGCTTCGAGCGTCTGCTGGTCGACGCCGTGTGCGCCTCCGGCGGACAGGCAGGAACCCTGCCCGGTCTCGAAGTACATCACCCGAGCACCGACGGTCCCCCGGTCGAGCGACAGGGCGGCCGCCCGTGCCTCGGCGAGCAGATCGAGCGTGATGCCGAACGATCGGTTGGTGGCCTCGGTGCCGCCGATCGACTGGAACACGAGATCGACGGGAGCGCCAGCGTCGATGCACTGCAACGTCGTGGTGACGTGTGCAAGCACACACGACTGTGTCGGGATCTCGTAGCGACTGATCACCTCGTCGAGCATCTCCAACAGTCGGCGGCAGTGCTGAGGCGAATCGAGCGCCGGGTTGATGCCGATGACCGCGTCGCCACAGCCGAGCAGCAGGCCATCCACGACCGAGGCCATGATCCCCCGCAGATCGTCGGTCGGGTGGTTCGGTTGCAGCCGCACCGACAGGTGGCCGGGTAGCCCGACCGTCGAGCGGAACACCGTCACGTTGGAGCACTTGCTCGCCACGAGGACCAGGTCCTGGTTGCCCATGATCTTGCTGACCGCGGCAACCATCTCCGGCGTGAGGCCCCACGCCACGTCGCGGAGCACCTCGGTCGTCGTCTTGTATGCGAGGAGCCAGTCGCGGAACTCGCCGACCGACATGGACCGCACGGGAGCGAACGAGGCGGCGTCGTGCTGCGCGTGGATCAGCCGGGTGACGTCGTCGTCTTCCCAGGCGACGAGCGGCTCGTCGAGGAATGCAGCGAGTTGCACCTCGGCCAGGCACATCTGCGCAGCGACTCGCTCCTCCTGCGAATGGGCCGCAATGCCGGCGAGTTCGTCGCCCGATCGGCGCGGCGACGCCTTGGCCATGACGGTCCGCAGGTCGGAGAACGCGTACGTCCGCCCACCCAACGCGACCGAGCGGGCGCGACTCATCGCGCCCCTCCCCGTACTCGTGAACTTCTTGCGTACATACGCCGCACAGAGTTCACGAGAACGAGCTCACGCGAACGGGTTCAGTCGGAGTCGTCGGCGGCTTCGAGCTCGGCGGCGAGTTCTTCGGTGACGGCGATGGTCTCGTCGATCTCGATCTCGTCCTCGCTGAACTCGCCATCGCCGTCGACATCGACACCGGTGATCGTGGTCGACTCGATCAGATCCGCCTCGCCGTCTCCGTCGATGTCGTAAGCGGTGGTCGTCGTCGTCTGCACGATGTCGGCGACTCCATCGCCGTCGACGTCGATCACGGTGGTCGTGGTCTCCGACACGACGTCGATCACCCCGTCGCCATCGACGTCGATGAGCTCGGTTTCCACAACCATGTCGATGTCCACTGATTCGTCGGTTCCGTCCATCGACGGAGTCAAGCACGCATCGACTCCCTCCGCAATCGAAACGGCGGCACTTTCTCGCGAGGTACGAGCCCTACGACTTGATCAGACGTTCGATGGCCTTCGTGGCTTCGCTGACCATCTCGTCGAGATGTGCGGGGTCATTCGCGGCGGCGTTGGCGACGCAATGGTGGATGTGTTGTTCGAGAAGGCCGACGGCGACGCTCTGGAGCGCCTTGGTGACCGCACTGATCTGCGTGAGCACGTCGATGCAGTACGTGTCCTCCTCGACCATCCGCTGCACACCTCTGACCTGCCCCTCGATACGGCGGAGCCGCTTGACGTAGGCATCCTTGTCGAGGCTGTAGCCGTGAGGTCGTGATTCTTCTGACATGTGGACATTATACCCCTAGGGGGTATAGTGACACCAATCGAAGGAGACCACCATCATGACCACCACCACGTTCACCGTCTCGGGCATGACCTGCGGCCACTGCGTCGCTGCCGTCACCGAAGAGATCGCCAAGCTCGACGGCGTCGCCGAGGTCGACGTCGACCTCGACAGCGGAGTCGTGACGATCGCCTCGGTCGCCACGATCGACCCTGACTTGATCGCTGCCGCCGTCGACGAGGCGGGTTACGAGTTGGCGCCGTGAGCGTCCCCGCCCGCCTGCTGGCCTTTGCCGCCGCGCTGCTCCTGGCCTTCGGCGCCGCGGCAGCCGTGGGCGCAGCCGTCGGCCCGATCGACGTGGGCGGACCCGAACCTGCAACGCATCCCGATGGACACTGACATGTCCACGACCGCACCCACGCCCATTCCAGCGAACGAGATCCAGCTCGACATCGCCGGGATGACGTGCGCATCGTGCGCGGCGCGCATCGAGAAGAAGCTGAACCGGATGGACGGGGTGACGGCGACCGTCAACTACGCGACCGAGAAGGCGAAGGTCAATTACGCCGACTCGGTGACCGAGCGCGACCTGATCGCCCAGATCGAGGCGACCGGCTATTCGGCCAGCGTGCCGACACCGCCAGGATCGCCGAACCCGTCGACCGACAGCGCCGTCGACGACCCGACGCGCTCGCTGCGAGAGCGGCTCACGATCTCGACGATCCTGACCGTGCCGGTGATCGCTATGGCGATGATCCCGGCACTCCAGTTCGACGGGTGGCAGTGGTTGTCGCTCACGCTCGCAGCTCCCGTCGTGGTGTGGGGTGCGTGGCCGTTCCATCGTGCCGCGTGGACGAACCTGCGTCACGGAGCGGCGACGATGGACACGCTCATCTCGGTCGGCACCCTCGCTGCGTTCGGATGGAGCCTGTACGCGCTGTTCTTCGGCGATGCCGGCGAGTTGTCGATGCGGCACGGATTCTCGCTCCGGCCCGAGCGCGGGATGGGTTCGTCGCAGATCTACCTGGAGGTGGCCGCTGGTGTCACCGTGTTCATCCTCGCCGGCCGATACTTCGAGGCGCGGGCGAAGCGGCGGTCAGGGGCCGCGTTGCGCGCGCTGCTGGAGCTCGGAGCAAAGGACGTCGCCATCCTGCGTGATGGTGCCGAGGTGCGAATTCCGACCGATCAGCTGGTCGTCGGCGACCGGTTCGTCGTACGCCCCGGTGAGAAGATCGCGACCGATGGCGTGATCGACGAAGGAACGTCGGCCATCGATGCGTCACTGCTGACGGGAGAGCCGGTCCCTGTCGAGGTCGGTGTGGGCGACGCCGTCACGGGCGCGACGGTCAACGTGGGGGGCCGGCTCGTCGTACGCGCCACCCGGGTCGGGGCCGACACCGCGCTCGCCCAGATCGGCAGGATGGTCGAGGACGCCCAGACCGGCAAGGCCGACGTGCAGCGCCTCGCTGACCGCGTGTCGGCGATCTTCGTGCCAGTCGTGATCATCCTGGCCTCGGCCACGCTCGGCTTCTGGATCACCGCCGCAGCGACCGACTCGACGACCTATGCATTCACCGCAGCTGTCGCCGTGTTGATCATCGCCTGCCCGTGCGCCCTCGGCCTCGCGACGCCGACGGCGCTGATGGTGGGCACCGGCAGAGGCGCCCAGCTCGGGGTGCTGATCAAGGGTCCCGAGATCCTCGAATCGACGCGCACGATCGACACCGTCGTGCTCGACAAGACCGGCACCATCACGACCGGCCGCATGTCGCTGGTCGAGGTCGTCACGAGCGGTCCGACCACGATCGACGAGGTGCTGCAGCTCGCCGGCTCGCTCGAGGATGCGTCCGAGCACCCGATCGCCCGCGCGATCGCCAGTGGTGCCCGAGAACGCGACATCACGCTGTCGCCCATCGAGTCGTTCGCCAGCGTCGGCGGCCTCGGCGTGCAGGGTGTCGTCGATGGGCACGCCGTGGTCGTCGGCCAGGAGCGATTCCTCGCCGAATGGTCGCTCCACCTCGGCGGAGATCTGCTCTCCGCTCGCGACGACGCGCATGCCGCCGGGCACACGCCGATCTACGTGGGCTGGGATGGCGAGCCTCGTGCCGTCATCGTGGTCGCAGACGCCGTCAAGCCCACCTCGGCCGAGGCCATCGCCGGCCTGCGAGAGCTCGGCCTCCGACCGGTGTTGCTGACGGGAGACAACGATCGCGCCGCTCGCGACGTCGCCGCCCAGGTGGGCATCGACGAGGTCATCTCCGAGGTCCTCCCCCAGGACAAGGTCGATGCCATCCGCCGCCTCCAAGCCGAGGGCCGGGTCGTCGCGATGGTCGGTGATGGGGTCAACGACGCCGCTGCGCTGGCTCAGGCGGACCTGGGAATGGCGATGGGCACCGGCACCGACGTGGCGATCGAAGCGAGCGACATCACGTTGGTTCGGGGCGATCTGCGCGCCGCGGTCGACGCGATCAGACTCTCGAGAGCGACGTTGCGCACGATCAAGACCAACCTGTTCTGGGCGTTCGCCTACAACGTCGCGGCGATCCCGCTGGCGGCGGCGGGCCTCCTGAATCCGATGATCGCCGGACTTGCGATGGCGATGTCGAGCGTGTTCGTCGTGTCGAACAGCCTTCGCCTGCGCCGATTCCGATCCTCGAGCACCTGATCAATCGAGTGGTATTGTGCCATCCATGATGGTATCCATCGACCGTGCGGGGCGAGTGGTGATCCCCAAAGAGCTTCGAGACCGTTTGGCGATCACGAGCGACACCCAACTCGAGATCACCGCCGACGACGGTGGCATCCGACTCACGCCGGTGCGAGTGCGCCGCCACCTCGTCCTCGACGACGACGGTCTGCCGGTGATCGAGCGGGCGAGCGGCGCCACGACCACCGACGCCGACGTGCAGCGCTGGCGAGATGCCGGCCAGCGCTGAGCGCTTCGCCGTCGACACGAGCGTGGCGGTGGCAGCCCTCGACGCGGGACACGCCGCGCATGCAGCGTGTCGGGGTGTGGTGCGCGAACGACGGCCAGCCCTCGCAGGACACGCCGCGTTCGAGACCTTCTCGGTGTTGACCCGGATGCCCGGCTCGCTCGGCGTCGACGCGCCGACTGCCGCCGCAGCGATCGCCGCCGTCTTCCCGGAGGTGGCATGGCTCGAACCGTCGGCGGCGACGGCCTTGCTCTCCCGGATCGGCTCGATCGGGATCACCGGCGGGGCGGTGTGCGACGCGCTCGTCGGCGAGGCCGCGCGCACGAACGATCGCCGACTCCTCACGCGCGATGGTCGCGCCAGGCGGACCTACGAGTTGTTGGGCGTCGACTTCGAACTGATCGATTGACGCGATCCGCAGCCTAACCACCCCGCCGCCCGCCCCGGCGGCAGTGATACACCCCTTCGTCATACTGGAATCATGAACAGCTCGGGGAGCCATTCATGAGTTCGGCGCCGGTGTCGTCGTTCCGTGCGATCACCAATGCGGTGATCGACGAGTGCGATGAGGCCGCCGCGATCGTGCTCACGCGCGAGGTCCGTCGGCTGCGTGGCTACCTCGACGTCTTCGAGGCGCAGCTCACGTCGCACCTGAAGTTGCGCAAGGCCGAGGGTCTCGGTTCCGGCGCCGCACCGAGCGAACTCCTGGGAAATGCTTCCGGCTCCTCACAGTCCGAGCGCGACAAGCGCGACCTACGCGCCGGCACGTTGGACGAGGCCGAGGAGTTCGCCGACGCACTCGGCGAGGGCGACATCGTGGCCGAACACGTCGACATGCTCGCAAAGGCCCTCATCGGGGTACCCGACCAGATCCGCGCCGAGGTACTCCGGCACGAAGCCGAACTCCTCGAACACGCCCGCCACGAGACACCCGACAAGTTCGCCCGCCGCTGCCGCGACCTCATCACCCGTGTCCAACGCGACCAGGGCATCGCCAAGGCCGAACGCCAGCGAGCCGCCACCCGCTTGTCTCGACGGATCGACAACGTCACCGGCATGCACCACATCAGCGGTGCGTTCGATCCGGAAACCGGGGAACGACTCTTCAACGCTCTCGACGCCGAACTGGCCGCACTCGTCGCCGCAGCCCATCCCGAACACCATGCGATGGAACGAGACCAGCTCGCCGCTCACGCGCTGGCCAACCTGATCGCCGCCGGCCACGGCGAGTTGCGACCCGCCGTGGTCGAAGTCGCACTGCACGTCGACCTCGAGACAGCGCTGAGGTGCGAGCTCCACGAACACAGCGTCTGCGAGCTCGACGACGGCACTCCGATCCCCCCGATGGCGGCACGGCGCTTGCTCTGCGACGCAAGCGTCGTGCCGATCATCCGGGGCTCGAACGGCCTGCCCCTCGACGCCGGCCGTACCCGCCGGCAGGCCAATCGCGAACAACGCCGAGCCCTGCGCTCCATGTACCGCACCTGCGCCTTCACCGGCTGTACGCGCCGCTTCTCGCAATGCCACATCCACCACATCATCGAATGGCTCGACGGTGGGCCGACCGACCTCGAAAATCTGCTGCCGCTGTGCTCGCACCACCATCACATGGTTCATGAAGGTGGATGGGGTTTGTCGATCGACGTCGACCGAACGCTCACGATCCGTCGTCCCGACGGCTCGATCCATGCCATCGAACCCATCCACATCGGTGGAGTCGATCCCCCGTCGGAGGTGATCGGCGGGCCCGGTCCAGGCGAGAACTGTGATCGGCCACGGCACAAGCCGAAACCCGCCGGTCTCGCCGACCCACAGGGTCGAGCCGGGCCAGCCCCCACCGGTCCCCGAAGTCGTCGCCAGCCAGCTGCCCCTGTCGACGACCAGCTCCAGCTGCTCTGACGAATCGCTCCCGCAGGTTCGCGAGTCGCTGACGCCGGTGTTCAGTCGGCGACCGGTCGACCCTTTGCGACGATCGGAAACTGACGAGCAGCGTCGTTGGCGAGAGAGCTGTCGACGGGTCGATCCGACTTGTCACCCCGCAACACCCTGGCGCCGTCAGGCGCGTATTGGAGGATGTACGCCTTGCGTACGGCGTCGGTCGTGTTCGGCCCGGTGAGGTGCGGCGACAGCGACGAGAACACGACGATGCCTCCCTTGCGCACCGGTGCAACCACGGCATCCGGGTGGTCCACGAAGATCTCCCAGCCGAGCGGGTCGGTGAAATGATGACGGAGCGTGCCGAGGCGATGGAGCCCCGGGACGACCTGCGGGCACCCGTTGTGCACGGTTGCGTCGGTCAACGCCACCCAGCAGGTGAGGTACTGCTGCGGCTCGACGAAGTTGTACCCGTTGTCCTGGTGCCACGGAAAGCGACGGGGCTTCTCGGGCTTCTTGTACACGGCCTGATCGTGGTACAGCCGGACGTCCGGACCCACGAGGTCGTGACACAGGTCGGCGAACACGGGGTGCGCGGCGAACCGCCTGGCCGCTTCGTCGTGGAGAACGGGAAAGAGCGCGAACGTGATCGCACCGTGCTCGGCGATGCTGAACCGCTGATCGTCGGCAGACGCGAGGAACTCGTCGGCCTGCGCCTCGAGCGCATCGGTCGCGGCGATCACGGGCGCCAGTTCTTCGTCGTCGAACACGTTCTCGAGGACGACGAAGCCGCGTTCGTCGAACTCAGCGGCCTGCTCGACCGTCAGCCTTCGGAACGGGCCGGTGCGGTCGACCCACTCGAAGTCGACGTTCCACGGGTGCCTCTCGACGTCGATTTCGTTCATGCGCTGGTCACACTATGGTCCTCGACGGCGGCTGCGGCGGGACGGACGGGGGGACAGGATGGGACGCGGGAAACACGACGACGAGCCGACGCTCGGCGAGGCCTGGACGACGCTCGGCGAACGGCTCGGACTGGCGGTCGAGGGAGCTGGCGAGCGATCGATCAGAGCCACAGGCACCGTTCGCGGACGAACGGTCATCGTGGAGATCGAGGGCGATGCCGCTCGAGGCGAGTTCGCTCGATTCTTCTTCGGTCTCAACACGATCTCCAGCCGCAACCGCCGGGAGAAGTGGCACACCAAACTCTCGGTCGCGTGCGCGAACCCGTCGGGGGTGACCGGCGCCATCGGATCGATGGTCGACGTCAACGATCCGGTCTGGAAACCCGGCGAGTACGACCCGCGGAACGGTCGCAAGGTGTGGGCCGACCCACCCTCACTCGCCGAACGGGTACTGACGGCCGACACCCACGAGCGATTGATGAGCATCATGGACGACGTTCGTATCGACGTCGAGCGTTCCGCCATCACGCTCGACCACGACAACACGGCGATTCCCGGCTCGGGCGCGACCTACGTCGCAGGAAGTGTCATCCATCACTACCAGGGCGCCCCGGCGCCGTGGCCCGAGCGTGCGCTGGCCGGGCCCCCTTGGTGGATCGACCTGCTCTGCGACCTCGCCGACACGCTCGATCGCTGACTCGAACTACGGACGGGCGGGCGGCTGCGTGACGCGCGGCTTGCGGCGGATGCGGAACACGAAGGTGACCATCCGGGTCCAGAGGCGGTCGCAGTTGAGGATCATTGCGGACCGTCCAGCGTGAAGTTGGTCGGGCCGTCGAGCGTCGCGATCACGGAACCCCGTCCATCGGCGTCCGAACCGAACGTGATCGGGTCAGGTCGTGCATCGGTGCCGGGCACGAGTGCACCACCTTGCAGTCGATGGGTGCCCGGGGTCAGACGGGTGAACTCGAGCGTCACTTCGCACGGGGCCGACAGATCAGCCGGTTCGAGGGCGCGGTCGAGCGAAACGCCGTCGTCGCTTCGCGCCAGCGTGATCAGTGCTTCCGGACCGGCTTCGACGAGCGGACCGACCGGCTCGACCCAGCCGCGGATCGCCAGCTCGGCGAGGTCGAGCGGCGCCGACCGGCGCAGCAGCATGTACGAGCCGAAACCCGATCCGCCAACGGCGACAGGTCGACCGGGCCACGGCTCACCGGTCGCGCACTGGCGCGCCGACGCGTCGATCGCTGCCTCGATCAGCCGCTCGTCGCCGACGAGGCGAGCTCCACCGATCACCTTGACCGGAACCGAGCCGGTCCAGGAACGGCTCGACCATCATCGCGTACACCATTCCGAGACCGGCGACGGCTTCGTCACCCTTCGGCCGGTGGGCACCGAACGCAGCGAGCGTCGGATCACCCCACCGCGGCGCGTGCAACCCGACCGCCTGCTCCACCGCGAGCGCCGCCTCGTCGACCGACAGGCCATCCATCTGATCGCCCTGCCGTGAGTTCGAGAGGTCTTCCATGATCATCACGAAGTCCGGCTTGCCGTGGTTGTACGCCGCGAGATGACAGGTCGGGATCCGGATACCGAGGGTGGGCGCCAGCTCGCAGTAGAACGACACCTCGGTCAGATAGGTGCCGGTCGTGAAGGCGCTCATGCGGGCGTTGGCGTCGCCTGACGGGAACTTGCCGACCACGCTCGACGGTCGCCCCGCAGGATCGTCCCAGGTCAGCGTGTAGCGGGCGTTGCGGCCGTCTGCCCCGTGCCGATGAACGACTCGAACTGCAGGTCGACGACCTTCGCCCCGTCCGCCACGCCGACCGCCGTGAGCACATCGGTCATCCACGGCGCGTCGAGGTCGGCCGGCTCGCCTCGCACGTCGATACCCATCGTTGTCCCCCCGAGGTGGTTGTCGCTCACGTCGACGGACCGTACCGCAGGGTCGGCGCACGGCTACGAGTGGGCCGGACGCGTACGGTCGCACCGGCTCACTCGCCACCGTCACCGGCGGCTGATCGGGCTCGGAGGACTCAACCCATCGCGTCGCGCTGTGCGATCAGCGACTCGAGCGACGAGAAGTCGAACGGGCTGCCCACCATCACGATGACGTGCGACGCACCGGCCTCGACGTAGCGACCGATGTCGTGGACGTCGTCGGGGTCGACGGCCACCGTCCGCTCGATCGTCGACGGGTCGCGTCCGAGCTTGCCGCACCACTCGTCGAGTACGGCCGACTTGTGGGCGAAATTCTCCGGCGGACCGAACGTGTTCCACGCGTCGGCGTACTCGGCGACGAGCCGCAACGTGACCTTCTCTCCACCACCGCCGACCAGGATCGGCAGGTCGCCTCGTGCTGCCGGGTTGAGCGCTGCGAGGCGGGCCTTCATGCGCGGGAGGTCGGCTCCGAGCTGGCGCAGGCGGCCGGGTGCGGTTCCGAAGTCGTAGCCGTACTCGCTGTAGTCGCGTTCGAACCAGCCGGCGCCGACGCCGAGGTACATCCGACCATCGGAGACGTGGTCGAGGGTGCGAGCCATGTCAGCGAGCAACTCGGGATTGCGATAGTTGTTGCCGGACACGAGCATGCCGAGCTTGGCCCGGCTCGTGTCGGCCGCCATGACCGACAGCAGCGTCCAACCCTCGAAGTGTTCTGCGTCCGGATCGCCGTACAACGGAAAGAAGTGGTCCCAGGTCCAGATCGAATCGGCGCCCATCTCGTCGGCCGTACGCCACGCCCGGCGCAGCTCGTCGACACTCGTCGCCTGGGGATGCAATTGGATACCGACGCGCAAGGTGCTCATGACGTCGACGGTACAGCTGACACGTGGGTCAGGCACCTCGTTGCAGCTGGTCGCTCCGACCCGAGACGCGTCGAGCACCCCACCTACGCTCGGCGCCCATGACCGTTCGACAGCACGTGTTCCCTCAGGCGGGCGACGACCTTGCAGCAATCGCCGCCCGGGAGTTCCCCGGAATCGATGGCGCAGATCAGCAACTGCTGTCATGGAACCTGCACCTCGCCGCACGTCGCACGATCGGACTGTTGCCGAGCGACGTCGTCTTCACCGAGCCACCGCCGGCACGATGACCGCCACGATCACCCGGGCGACCGTCGTGGGCGGCCACGACGGTCGAGCCGAGATCGAAGTGGAACTCACCTACGACAACGGCGGCATCTCGGTGATCTCGCTCGACGAGGAGGCCTGCACCGCTTTCCTCGACAGCGCCGGGGTCAGCTCACTCGACGATCTCGTCGGGCAGCCGTGGAGCACCCTGCTCCCCGCATTCGAACAACCCGAATTCACCAGCCCGAATCCACCAGCCCGAATCTCAAGCAACCCGAATCTCAAGCAACAGGGAGATGCACATGCTCGATCTCGTCATCCGTAACGGACTGATCGTCGACGGCTCAGGACTGCCGGCACGACACGGCGACGTGTCGGTGCAGGGCGGCAAGGTCGTCGCTGTCGGTGGACGCGCCGGAGACGCGCACCGAGTCATCGACGCCACCGGCCGCGTGGTCGCACCCGGCTTCATCGATCCCCACACCCACTACGACGCACAACTCTGTTTCGACCCGTATGCGTTCCCGGCGATCGAGCACGGGGTCACCACGGTCGTGCCCGGCAACTGTTCGCTGTCGCTGGCGCCACTGCGGGTCAATCAGCGCGATGCGTTCAGCCGCATGTTCCGACTCATCGAGGAGATGCCCGAAGCGGCCTTCGATGCAGGAGTCGACTGGCGCTGGGGCGAGGGCTTCGGTGGCTGGCTCGACGCGTTGTCGGAGAACATCGCCCTCAACGTCGCTCCCCTCGTCGGCCACTCGGTGCTGCGCATGTTCGTGATGGGCCTCGGCGCTCAGGAACGCGCTGCGACCGCCGACGAGACCCGCGCCATGGCCGACCTGCTGCGCACCTGCCTCGACGCCGGAGCGGTCGGGCTGAGCACCAGCTTCGTGGATGTCGACGAGTCGTACCGGCCGGTGCCGAGCCGCTGGGCGGCACCCGCCGAACTGGACGCGCTGTCGGCGGTGCTCGGCGAACGCGACGCCGTGTTGCAGATCGTGCACGAATTCTACGACACCGAGTTGACCATCGCGCGTATCGAACAGCTGGCCGAACTCTCGCTGCGTCACGGCATCACCACGACGTTGTCCCCTCTGTTCCACTCCGACGGGAACAACGAAGGAGTTGCTCGGGTCATGGGCGCCGTCGAGACGGCCCGCGCCCGCGGTGCCGACGTGTGGCCTCAGGTGCAGACCCGCCCGATCGACATCAGCTTCACGCTCGATCAGCGGAGCCTGATGCTGCTCACCATGCCGTCGTGGTGGAAGGTCGCATCGATCGGTGACCGCGCCGAGAAGCTCGCAGCGGTTGCGGACCGTCGCGATGCGCTGGTCACCGAGATGGACTCGCTCTCCAAGCGTCCGGGCGGCGGACTCGGGGCCGGTGGCTTCGTGGTGCGTGACGTGGTGCACGAGCGCAACAACGACCTGATCGGCCGCACCATCGACGACATCGCCCGCGACCGGGGGACATCGCACGGCGACACGATTCTCGACCTCGTGCTCGACGAGGACCTCGGTACCTGGTTCATCCGCGAGTCGATCGGCCACAACAACTCCCCCCTCGTCGGCGACCTGCTGGCCCACCCGTTCGTGCACGTGGGCGCATCCGACGGGGGCGCGCACGTCGGTTCGTTCTCCACGTTCGGGGACACCGGCTTCCTGTTCTCCGAGTTCGTGCGCGGCACCAAGTCGCTGACCCTCGAGGCGGCGGTCAAGAAGATCACGCTCGATCCGGCCACCATCTGGGGCTTGAAGGGCCGCGGCCTGCTCGCCGAGGGGAACGCCGCCGATCTGACGGTGTTCGACGCCGAGACGATCGGACGCGGGCCCGAGGTCGCGTCCGACGACTTCCCTGGTGACGGGATCCGTTGGATCCGCCGCCAGGAGGGCGTCGACACGGTCGTGGTCAACGGCGAGGTCACCTGGAGCGCTGACGGGGGTTACGTGGCGGATGCCCGCGCCGGGCAGATCGCCACCCGCCCGTGAGCGGACTCCCCGACGGTTGCCGCTCCCACGTCGTGGCGGTCGGTGACCACCGGGTCCACTGCGTGGAGGCCGGTGACGGTCCGCTGGTTCTGTTGGTTCACGGCTTTCCCGAGTCGTGGTACTCGTGGCGCCACCAGCTGCCGGCGATCGCTGCGGCCGGGTACCGGGCCGTGGCCATCGACGTGCGCGGGTACGGCCGTTCGTCGAAGCCAGTGGCGGTCGAGGACTATCGGATGGTGCGTCTCGTCGCCGACAACGTCGGCCTCGTCGGTGCGCTCGGCTACGACAGGGCGGTCGTCATCGGCCACGACTGGGGTGCTCCCATCGCGTGGACCTCGGCGATGCTCCGACCCGACGTGTTCACCGCTGTCGCCGGACTGTCGGTGCCGTTCTCGCCGCCATCGGAGATGCGGCCGACCACGATGATGCGGGCGATCGCCGGCGAAGAAGAGTTCTACGTCGAGTACTTCCAGGAGCCCGGCCGGGCGGAGGCCGAGATCGAAGCCGATGTTCGTGACTGGTTGCTCGGGTTCATGTTCACCGCTTCCGGCGACGCTCCCCCGCCCGACCTCAGCATCGGCACGGTCGCCACGGTGCGCCGGGGCGGCTTGATGAACGAGCGATTCCACCGACCCGACCCGATGCCGGTGTGGCTCACCGAGGCGGACCTCGACTACTACACGGCCGAGTTCGAGCACAGCGGGCTACGCGGTCCGCTCAACCGATATCGCAATGTCGACCGCGACTGGGAAGACCTTGCCGCGTTCCGCGGCGCGCACATCGACGTGCCGGCGCTGTTCATCGGCGGCGACCGCGACGGACCGACGATGTGGGGGATGCCGGCGATCGCTGCCTTCGACAAGACGCTGCCCAAGCTGCACTCGTCGATCATCCTCGAAGGGTGCGGGCACTGGACCCAGCAGGAACGCCCCGACGACGTGAACGCCGCGCTCGTCGAGTTCCTCGCGAGCGTCTGACCGACCCTTGCCGGCCGGGCGCCGCTCAGCCGACCGTGGTGTAGTGGGCGATACCCCCCTCGGCGTGGCGCTCCAACTCGCCCGCCTCGCGAAGGTGTTCGAGGTGGGCGTACGTCTCACTCTCGGCCATCTCGCCCCACGAGCGCTCCTTGAACAACACCCGCATGAACTGCTCGACGGTGCCGTCGGGCAGGGTCGGAACGGCGTCGCGGATGATGTCGAGTCGTTCCTCGTGGTGTTCGATGATGTGCTCGGCCCGGCCGCGCAGGTCGGTGAACGGACGACCGTGTGCGGGAAGCGCAACGGTGATGTCGGTCATCTCGGCCATTCGGGTCAGCGACGCCATGAACAGAGCCAGCGGGTCGATCTCGGGGGCCACGCCGCTGATGTGCGGCGTGATCGAGGGCAGCACGTGATCGCCGGTCAGCACCACGCCGAACTCGGGGTCGTACAAGCACAGGTGGTCGTAGGTGTGGCCGGGAGTGTGCATGGCGATCCACTCACGCCGAGCCAACTTGATCGTCTGCCCGTCGACGAGCGTGCGAGTCGGCTGCGGAGTGGTGAAGATCGCACCCGCCGGCCCGTTCGTCTCCCGGATCCGTTCGAGAAACTCTGCCGGTGGACCAGCGCGGCGCCCACCCCACGGGGTCGGCTGCGAGAAGTACCTCTCCATCGCCGCCGCCCGATCGTCGGGTGAGTTCATGTCGAGGTCGCCCGAATCCTCGGAATCGTCGAGAGCGGCCCGGTCGAACATCGTGCGAAACGTCTCGTGGGTGACGATGTCGGCGCCGGTCTCGTGGTGGAGCCGCATGGCCCCGCCGAAGTGGTCGGGATGGGAGTGGGTGACGATCACGGTGTGGACGTCGTCGACCTGCCAACCGCCCCGGCCGAGACGATCGACGAGGTGGCCCCAAGATTCCGGCCCGGGCAACCCGGGATCGACGACGGCGATCCCTCGCTCGTCCTCGAGCACGTAACAGTTGACGTGACCGAGTCCCGGCATGCTGATCGGCAGCTCCGTCCGCACGATGCCGGGCGCGACCTCCGTGATGTCGGTGGTCGCCTGCTCCTGCTCCTGCTTCGGCTTCCTCGGCGCCACTGGCTCCGTGTCGCTCCCCATGTCGGGGGTGGGGTGGTCGTGGTGATGCTCCATGGACGATCCGGCCTCCGCCGAGGTGCGACCCTGTCGGCGGACCGCCCCGCCATGCTGCCCGATCGACGCGTCGCGTGCACCACCAGAGCGCCTCGTCGGGCGCCTGGCCCACCGGGGTGCCCGGTCGCTCATCGACCGGAAACGGCCCGATGAGGGTTCGGATTCACCGCCGACGGGGTACCACGACCAAATGGTCATCTTCCACATCGTCGTCGTACTCCTCGCGCTCCTCGGAGTGCTCGGCATCATCGTGGAAGGGCTCCTGTGGCTGAGTGCGTTCGCTGTCGTGCTCGTCCTCGTTGCGATCGCGTTCTTCTCGCGGCGCCTCAAGGCCAGCAGCCGCCCAGCTTGAAACATGCGCCGTCGCCAGCGGCGCGATGACGGGCGGAGTCCGGCACGTAGGCGCGATCTGTTCACCCGCATGTCACATTCCCGGGACATGAATGTGTCACGATCTGCGAATTCAAGCGGGCCTTCGGTGACTGACCAAGGGGGTGCTCAGACGTGGTGACCAACCCAACGAACACCCCGGCGACGCAGTGGCCATTGGCGGGTCGTCGTGACGTCGAGCAGTTCATGCACGACGAGTACTTCGAGTCGTTGCCGAACACGTACGACCGTGACGATCTGGTCGGCGCGGACCGTGCCACCTACGTCCTACGCCAGACCGTTGCCTACGAGTACGGCGGGCCGGTGAGCGATCTCCGGCAACGTCTCATGGTCACGCCCCGCGAACACCACGGTGATCAGCGACGCATCGCCCACCGCTTCGAGGTCCGTTCACACGGCACCAAGCGCGTGCGGCGACGCTCCGATCGTTTCGGCAACGTCGTGCTCCATGTGAGCGTGCCGAACGTCGACCGGGCGATCGAGTTCCGGACGAGGGCCGTACTGGTCCGCGATCCCAAGTCGGTGCACGCTGCCCCCTGGAGTGCGGCCGAGCCGAGTATCACGGAACTCACCACACCCGACGTCGCGATCCGTGATGCCGCCCGGATGCTCGGGCCGGTTCGCGACGTGTTCGAGACCGGAGATGCCATCTCCGAACTGGTCAACTCGTCGTTCGCGTACGAGAAGGGTCCGACCTCCGTGCACACCACAGCGTCCGAGGCCTGGCAGCTGCAGCGTGGCGTGTGTCAGGACATGGCCCACGTATCGATCGCGATGTGTGCGAGCCTCGGCATCTCGGCGCGTTACGTGTCTGGCCACTTGGTCGGCGACGGTGCGAGCCATGCCTGGTTCGAGGTCTTCGATCCACGGCGCCAGATGGTGGCCGCGATCGACCCGACCCACCGCCGGCGCACCGACCTTCGGTACCTCACCACGGCAACGGGCCGCGACTATCGCGACGTAGCTCCCACACGCGGCACGTACAAGGGCCGCGGGAGCCGCGGCACGCTCCGGGTCGACAAGGTCGTGCGACTCGCCGAAGTTGCCTGACCGGAGTTCCGTTCATTCAGGAACGATGGTGTCACCGGGCAGATCGCCTTGATTGTCGGTCGGGGGTTCACCGATCGGCGGAGAATCGCTGTCCGGGGAGCCGGGCGCCTCGTCGGGCGGAAGGTTCGACCCTGGCTCGAGCCCAGGCTCGACTCCCGCACCGGCTGGCGTGGTCACGGAGGTCGGAGTCGTGGTCGCTGGGGCGTCGTCGGACGAATCGCTACCGCAGCCCGCGACCAGTGTGACCACAGCAACGGCGCCGACAGCGAGCGTGACCATCCGGATGCGGCCCGTCGTGGACGAACTCTCGTCCGGTCGCGTGGGCAGAGGGCGTCGATCGGCTGAGTTCATTGCCGGCCGGTACCCGATCGCGGACGTGCCTACACCTGGCGCGCCGGCGCGGCGCGGCAGCCCGTCACTCGAAGCGGGACCGCAGACCGATCAGATGGCGATGGAGCTCCGGATCGGCGAGTGGACCGAACGCCGCGGCGAGCGTGCCGCGCGTGCCCGAAGCCGGATCGACGAGCGCGAACACAACCATCTCGTCACCGGGGTCGCTCGGGCCTTCGAATCGGTACAGCCGATCGACGACGGCCGCGTCGACGGCGCACGTCAGCTCACCGCTGTCGATCTGGAAACGATCGCCGACGAGCTCGAACTCCGCCACATAGCCGAGGGCCCGGAGCCCGGCGACCGCCTCGGTCACCGTCGTCGGATCCAGTTCGTCGGTCACCGACGCGCGCTCCTCATGAGCCCGATGTTACGACCGAATGCGAGCTGCATGACCCACAGAGCCGGCTGGTGGGCGAAGCTGTCGTCCATGGACTCGTCCGACACAGCACCGTCCCAACGGATCGTTCGGCTGGTCGGCGTTTACGACGCCGACAGCACACTGCGCGGCGAGCTCGCCTACTGGGTGGGCGCCCGCCTCGGGCGACGCCATTGCTCGCTCTGCGACATCACCCACGGCTCGATTCGCCGACGCCCGGAGTGGACCAGCTGCCAGGCCGAGCTGTCGGTGTCCTTCGACACGTTCCATCGCAACGACCAACCGGACGCCGTGCGCGCCGCGGCCGACCGGCGGGCGCCGGTCGTCGTCGCCGAGACCGAGATCGGCCACGTCCTGCTCCTCACGCCCGATGAACTCGAGGCGTGCGACGGGTCGATCGATCGGCTCGTCGAGGCGGTCGAGCTGGCGGCGGCAGGGCGTGGACTGAGCCTGGAGCCGGCTTGACGTGATCCGACGCCGGAATGCGCGCTCGACCGGTCCAGTCGATCACGCGCTGTGGCGGCGGTGGCGGCGTATCCACGACGAGTACGACCGCACGTCGCCGCCGTCCGGCCGACTCAGCCACCGGTACGGGTGGAGTTCGGCCGGCGTGAGCCGGCGAATGATTCGTTGGAAACCCGGTACCGGGGCGAACGTGACAGCGACGCTGCGGCCGACCATGAGGCTGGCGGGCCCAGCGAGATGGATCTCGAGGTCGCGACGTCGGGCGAGATCAGCGAGCGTCTCGGCCAGGAACACGAGTCTGCCCGCGCTCAGGCGGAGGCGTGCGAGCAACGCCTCGTCGAAGACGAAGATCACCGGCCGGCCAGGGTTGGCGACCAAGGCCGGATCGTCGTCACCCAACGACTCGGCCGTCAGCCAGACGAGATCGGGCTCACTGCGATGCTCCGTTGCCGCAGGTCCGGCGAGGTCCGATCCTGACTTCATCCATGCATGGTCGTGCGACGGTCCCGGCGTTGCGTCCGGCCAGTGCTCGATGGGGCACGATTCGCGCAGCGGGCAGCGGGCGCACCACGCCGGGGCTCGACGCTCGACCTGCCACCGACTGAAGCCGTACGACTTGGACGTCATCGCACCAACCGTCCAGGCCCATCCGAATCGATTGGCGGCGCGCGATCCGTCGAGCAGATGGCGGAACATCTCGTCTTCGCCCTCGAGCCAGGGGTGCCCTGCACGCACCGACCACTGCGAGGCCACCCACATGCGCGTCTGGTTCACGAGCCATCCGGTCTCGTGCAACTCCGCGTTGACGGATCGCATGCACTCCATGGCAGACGGCAGCGGCTCGTCCCATTTTTCAGCGGCGACCGCCGCCGTGCGCCGGTCGATCGAACGCTGATGAGCGCCGGCGCGGGCGTACAGGTGGCGTGTGTACTCCTGCCAGAGCAGTTCGTCGCGGAACCGGCGAACGTCACCGGGCGGACCCGCTGCCGTCCGCATCGCCGACGCGAGGTCGATGAGGCCGTGCCTGATGTAGGGCGACAGTACGCTCGCTCCTCTCGCCGACGGCGGATCGACCAGGCTGCGTCGCGTCGCGTAGCCAGTGACGTCGAGCGCGGCGAGGGCGGCGTTCGCGTTGGTCTGCCCTCCGCGCCGAGCAGGAACATCCAGCGGTGCTCCGACGACGAGGTGCCCGAGATGCTGCCGCACCCAGGCTCCGGCTTCGTCGAAGTCGGGAATGGGCAGGCGACTCATGACGCGATCACCCTTTCACGCATGCTGGTGCCTGCGTCGGCGGTGGCGGTCAGGAGAAGAGGCAGATCGCGCGGAGCTCGACACTCGACCGCGCCGGGCGGCCTACCTGCACGTCAGGGTCGCGGAACGCCGAGTGCGGGGTGAACCACGTCTCGCCACGGGCAACGAGGTCCGTGTCGTAGGTGCGGAAGGCGACCACCTCGTCGATCGCGAGTTCGGGGAAGGTGTACCACCGGTACTGCTCCGGCTCGGACGGGCCGAGCACGGCGAGCGCCTCGAAATCGATTCCTGACCCCGCGTAGTCCGAGACCGGGATGGCGCGGGCGTCGGCTGGGGTCACCGTTCTGGCGTCGCAGAACGCCATCGGGAAGTCCATCTTGGGCGGACCGGTGTTGCGCCAGAACTGCAAGATCACGAGCCGGGATGCGTCGGCGACGCGCTGCGGGGTGACCTCGTTGCGTTCCAGCGCCCGGCGTGGGCCATCGCGATCGTCGGTCATGAACGAGCCGCGGACGAGATCGTCGTAGCCGGCGGCGAAGTCGGAGTGCACGAACGAGATGGGCCCGAGATCCTCGTGCCGAGCGGCATGCTCGGGGCCACGCTTGATGTGGTTCGACACCAGCGCCACATCGCACCCCGTCATCTCTCGCGCCAGCTCCTCCATCTCGCCGTGGTGGACTCCGGCGAGTTCGTCGTCGTCCCAGCTCGAAGCAGCAGTCGCGTGGGGCACGAGCTCGAAGCCACACTCCGACCAGCCAGGCAGATCGGCTCGACGACCATCGAGCACGTCGACCTCGACCGGGCGAGCCGCCAGCTCACCGGAGCGGGCGGCGAAGTTCAACGTCGCCCGGCACACCGTCTCGACATTCGCCCCGGTCGCGTTCACGTGCCAACGCTACGCCTCCGACGCATCAGCGGGCGAGTCGGTTGGTCCGGCGGTTGACAACCTAGTTCGACATACGGCAATATTGCTAGATGTCGATATTTATGGCCCTGGCCGAGCCCAATCGAAGGGCGATCCTCGACCTGCTCCTGATCGACGATCAGCCGGTCGGCGCCATGGTCGACGCCCTCGCCATCGGCCAGCCCACCGTGTCGAAGCATCTGAAGGTGCTGCGCGAGGCCGGGCTCGTGAACATGCGGGTCGACGCCAACCGCCGCATCTACAGCCTGCGACCACAACCCCTGTCCGAAATCGACGAGTGGTTGTTGCCGTATCGCCAGCGCTGGGCCGACCGCCTCGACGCCCTGGAACGACTGCTCGACAACACCGAACATCTCGAAGAAGTAGGGCCCTCATGACCGCCGACCATCGACTCGGTGAGGTGCTGCACGACGGCGACGTCATCGGACTGCGCTACGAGCGCCAGTTCTCCCATCCGCCCGAGCGGGTGTGGCGGGCGATCACCGAATCGGAACAGCTCCAGCACTGGTTTCCGACCGACATCGTCGGAGAACGTCGAGAGGGCGCTCAGCTTCAGCTGCCGTTCTGGCCCGCGATCGTCGACAAGTACGAGATCGCCGACGACACGATGACCGGCCGTATCCTCACCTGGGACCCGCCTCGGACGTTCTCCTGGATCTGGGATCGCGACACGCTG
Organism: Actinomycetes bacterium; assembly: GCA_031398325.1. GTDB lineage: Bacteria > Actinomycetota > Acidimicrobiia > Acidimicrobiales > Ilumatobacteraceae > Sva-07. The sequence continues at coordinate 16,205 of JANNNB010000241.1, read as the reverse complement.
ATCTTCGAACTCCACCCCACCGATACCGGAACGCGTCTCGTGTTCACCACCTGGGTCGTCGATACGACCGCCGGCGTGCACAAGACCGCAGCGGGATACCACGTGTGTCTCGACCAACTCGCGATCCTGGTCGACACCGGCAGCGCTCCACCGTTCGTCGAGCAGGACCCCACCGGATACGAGGTCGCCTACTCCGCAAAGATCGGCGAGTGACCGCCGGGTCGGGTGGCGTGGATTGCTGCTGGGTACATCACACGGTGCTTCCACACGTCATTAAGGTGGCTGCCTCACCACTCGGCGACGAAGAAGGAATCTGACTATGGGGCTCATCAAGGCGGCAGCGGGCGCAATCGGCGGAACGCTGGCCGATCAGTGGAAAGACTTCTACACCGTGCCGGACGACCTGCCCCCGACGGCGGCCCTGTTCGCGGCAGTCCCACAGGGTCAGAACGCAGGGCGAGGCTCGAACACCAAGGCCTCCGAAGGAGTGATCAGCAACGGCAGCAAGATCCTCGTGCCGGAGGGCTACGGCCTCGTGTTGATGGAGCAGGGCGCGATCACGGGCTTCGCTGCCGAGGCCGGCGCCTACGAGTGGAACAGTGAGTCGCAGGACTCCGAGTCGATCTTCGCCGGCGACGGAATCGTGAGTCCGCTCATCAAGACGTCGTGGGAGCGTTTCAAGTTCGGCGGCCAACCGGGCACGCAACAGCGGGCCTTCTTCGTGACGCTGAAGGAGTTGCCGAACAACCGCTTCGGCACCCAGTCAGAGATCTACTGGGACGACGCGTACATGAACGCCCAGGTCGGTGCCGTCACCCGCGGCACCTACACGCTCAAGATCATCGACCCGATCCTGTTCATCAAGGCATGGGTGCCCGCCACCTACCTCGAGCCGGGCAACGTGTTCGACTTCACCGACATCGAGAACGACGCCGCCTCGCAGCTGTTCAACGAGGTGGTCGGGTCGCTCGCCCCGGCGTTCTCGATGTACACGAACGATCCGTCGAAGGGCAACCGCATCACCAAGATCCAGCAGGACTCCGTGGGTTTCGCCCAGAGCCTGTCGGCAGCGGTCGAGCAGAACTACCAGTGGGCGACAGGACGCGGCCTGCAGATCGTGGCGACCGCGATCATCTCGATCGAGTACGACGAGATGACCCGCGAACTGCTCCGCAACGTGCAGCGCGCCGATGCGCTCTCGGGCGCACGCGGCAACTCGAACCTCCAGGCCTCGGTCGCGTCGGGCTTCGAGTCGGCGGGCGAGAACACCGGGAGCGCCGGCCTGATCGGCATGGGCATGGCTGCGGGGGCGACCGGTCTTGGTGGGCTGCAACAGCCGGTGCCGGGAATCGGCGGCCAGAGCACGCCTCCCCCGGCCGCCGCAGCGCCCACTCCTCCTCCGCCGCCCCCACCGGCACCGGCGGCGCCTGCAGCCGACGACCCGATGGCACAGCTGGCGAAGTTCAAGGAGATGCTCGACGCCGGTCTGATCACGCAAGAGGACTACGACGCGGCCAAGAACAAGGTGCTCGGACTCTGAGTCCGAGCGGGCAGAACTGACATGACGAACCTGCCACCTCCGGGTGCCGGCGACCACAATCCGTTGGCCGACGCCCCGATCGATCCGCCTGCGAGCGCGCCCATCGACAGCCCGACCATCGACACGCGGAACACCGGCCTCGACGACGGGGTCAACCGTTGCCCGCAGTGCGGTGCGACCGACATCCAGTTGCGCCCGTCCGCCGGAACGCTGATCTGCCTGTTCTGCCGGCACGAGTGGTCCGAGGCGCGTCTCGACGAGACCATCGCCAACGGCGATCTCACGGCGCTGCGCGGTACGACGATGGGTTCGGGGGCCACCGACATCGACACCGGCGCCGACACCATGATCACCATGAAGTGCGCCGGCTGCGGCGCCGAAGTGGTCGTGAACACGGCGGAGCAGATGGGCTCGCGCTGCCACTGGTGTCGCCACGTGCTCACCGTCAACGAGCAGGTGCCCAACGGCGCGGTGCCCGACGCCGTGCTGCCGTTCAAGATCACCCACGCCGCGGCGATGGAGAAGATCAACGAGTTCGCCGGCAAGCGCCGCATGTTCGCCGACCGAGCGTTCGTGCGCGAGTTCAAGTCGGAGAACGTCGTCGGCGTCTACATGCCGTACATGGTGATCGACGGCAACCTGAGTGCCGATGTCGCCGGCTTCGGTGAGATCGAGACGCGCCAGTACACGCGAGGCTCGGGTGACAATAAGGAGACCGTGTACGACGCCGACGTGTTCGAGGTGCAGCGCCACGTCGACTTCACGGTGGACGATCTGACGATCGAGTCGTCAGCTGAGCGGGCGAACCACGACTCCTCGGTCAACACGAACAACATCATCAACACGATCCTGCCGTTCGACACGGAGAACGCGGTGAAGTGGAACGCCAGCTATCTCACCGGCTTCACGTCGGAGAAGCGCGACCAGGACGTCACCCATCTGCACCCGGAACTCCAAGACCAGATGCTGTCGATCGCGAGGGCACAGCTGGTGTCGAGCGTCGATCGATACGACCGCGGCGTGCGATGGGAGCGCGAGAAGCTCGAGGTACACGGCACCCGCTGGGTAGCGATGTACCTGCCGGTCTGGTTGTACTCCTACTACCACGAGAGCGGCGGCAAGGGCATGGTGCACTACATCGCGGTCAATGGCCGAACCGGTGAGGTGATGGGCAGCGTCCCGGTCTCGCAGAAGCGCCTGGTCGGCGCAGCGGTGGCCTTCGGCGGCGTCATCGAGGTCATCGCTATTGCGATCCTGGCGGCAGCGTCATGATCGCCACCTTGCTGGGCGCGCTGGCAGCCGACGACGGCGGGCCGGCCTGGATCCTCGCGACTGGACCGCTGGGCGGAGGAGCGGCCTACTTCGGTTTCTGGCGCTACTACCGAAACACCGACAAGTCACACAATTTCGAGCACGAAACGCGCGTCACGGCGCAACCGGTGACCGGTAACGACGCCAAGGTTGACGAGATCACGGGGACCAAGAAGTCAGGGATCGACGGCGACAATCGCAGCAACCACCGGCAACGCGTGCAGCGCCTCGGTTAGGGCGTCGCGCCGCGTTCCAGGGCGATCGCCGCGATGCCGGAGTAGTTCCTCCGAGAATGGCGTGCGACTCGTTAGATGGACTGCTCGAGCAGGTCGATGGTCGGGCGCACGATCATCGTGTAGGTGTCGGCGATGGCCTTCTCGCGGTGGTGCTTCTGAGCTTCGAGCCGTTCCGGATCGGTGACCACTGCCATGAATGCCCGCTTGCTCGGGAACGAGTTGAAGCGAACCTGGTGCCAGGCGCGACCGTCGCCGACGATCGTTCCCTCGACGGCGAACCACCCGGCGATCCTGACACCGTGCCGAGATGCCGAGACGGCTGCTGCAGAGCTGTACGCCTCCATCTCGCTGGGGGTGATGTGCGCGGCCTCGACGTCTTCGAAGCGGATGACGTGCAGCACCATCACCGGCCCGTCGTCGTCGGTGGGAGGGTGGGGCACATCGGCCCAGTCCACCTCGGAGACGCCGCTCGGTGCCGTGGGGAACGGCATCGGTTGGCAGCCCATGACGATCGTGCTTTCCATCCCGGCGTCCTTGTGTTCGTGTGACTTCTGGAACTCGGGGCGGGACTGCATCTCGATGAAGGAACGACGGGTCGGGTACTTGACCACCCCGATGCGATCCCAGATCGGCGCATCACCGAGCAACTGTTGGTCGACCGTCCCGAAGAACACCGGCCGCGCGCCGATGGCGGCGAGCGACTCGAGCGGCGCATACTCGTCGTCGGCCTCCTGGCCGCTCAGGGCCGACTCGCGCCCGTCGGCATACTCCGCCAACGCTCGGTACTTCATCAAGTTCACCATCCAGACCGGGCCGTCCTCGTCGGCAGGGGTGGTGGCGAGTCGCATGCCGTAGTCGCGATCGACCTGGCCGTAGCGGGGTGCGGTGGTGCTCATGCTTTCTCCTGTTCGTGTGGGTGCGGGCTTCGAGATGCTGGTCGCGGTGCCCGATCGCGGGCGGCGGGCATCCAGTTGGGTCCCGCGGTGAGGTCGATGCGCTCGACGAGCCGGGCGCCCACGGGTTCGACGAGGTCGAGGAGCTGCACCGTGCGGTCGGCGCCGAGCGCTCGCCAGGCCAGCGAGGCAAGCGTGTCGAGACGGTCCTCCAGCCCCTGCCGGTACGCGAGGCCCCGGGCATCGACGACACCGTCGGTGGCGAGGCCACGTCGTTCGAGTTCGGTGAACGCGGAGGCGAGGGCGGCGTCGTCGGCCCCTCGGCTGCGGGGCAGCCAGTCGTCGGGGTAGTTCCGCCAGGCACCGTCGAGGATGCCGGCCTCGACCTGGCCGATGTCCGCCGCGGTCTGGATCGCCCAGTGCGTGTCGCCGCGCCACTCGCGGATGCAGTTGACCGCGAGCCACGCCGACAGCAGCGGATCGTCAGGCCGGGGCTGCTCGAGCAGCGTGGCGAAAAGGACCCGTCCGGCGACGGGCAACGTGTCCGCCGCAGCCCACAATGGTTCGGCGAGGGTCGCCAGTTCGCCGCAGATCTCGGGTACGTGGGCCCGCAGGCCGGCCACGACGCCCTCGTCGCGGGCTCCTGCCGCAGCTTCGAACGTGGTGTGGCGCCGGCAGTCGTCGAGGCACATGGCGATGAACGGTGGGCTGATCGAGTAGAACGCGGCAGCGACCGCGGCGTTGCCGGCGTCGGCGAGCGATGCGGCCCGGGTGGACATGTAGTAGCCGAACTGGGCCGGTCCGAGGGCGGTATAGCGCTCGATCGCCACCGGGTCCCAGTAGATCCAGCCGACCAGCCGATGCGAGGCGAGCGCAGCGCGCCGGGTGAGGTCGAGCCAGTCGACCGTGTCGGGGTCGACCGGATCGGCCGGAGCCGTCGAGGTCATCGTCCGATGACGTCGATGAGAAGTTGTGCGAGTTGATCTGCGGCGTCTTCCTGGAAGAAGTGGTGCGCGTTGGCGGTGGTGATGTGGGGCTGTCCGTCGGTGCCGGGGATACGTCCGATGAACGCCGCCTCACCACCGGCGGTGATCGGGTCGCTGTCGCTGAAGCAGCACACGAACGGCTTGTCCCACGCGTCGAACACCGTCCACGCCTCGCGGTTGGCGGGCGCTTCGGGGTCGTCCGGCGAGGTCGGCACGAGCGTCGGGAAGATGCGGGCGCCGGCCTTGTAGGAGTCGTCGGGGAACGGTGCGTCGTATGCGGCGACCTCCTCGGCGGACAGCTTCGTGATCGTCGCGGCGTCGATGAGGGTGCCGATGTCGAACGTCGGCGACGTCTGGGAGAACTTCTGCCAGGCCAGGAACGCCTTGCCGGGGTTGCGGTCGCCGGTCGGCAGGCCGGTGTTGCCGATGACGATCCGGGCGAATCGATCAGGGTTCGCAGCGACCACGCGGAGGCCGACGAGACCTCCCCAGTCCTGGCCGAAGAAGGTCGCGTCGCCGATGTCGAGGTGATCGACGAGCAGCGTGTCCATCCAAGCGACATGGCGGGCGTAGGTGTAGTCGCTCATCTCCGTCGGCTTGTCGCTGCGACCGAAGCCGACGAGGTCAGGGGCGATGACGCGGTTACCGGCGTCGACGAGGATGGGGATCATCTTGCGGTACAGGTAGCTCCACGACGGTTCGCCGTGCATGAGCACGATCGGTGCGGCGTCCGCCGGCCCTTCGTCGAGGTAGTGGACGCGCAGGGTGCCGCCGTCGCCGTCGGGGATCTCCGCGTAGTGCGGGGCGAACGGGTAGCCCGGGAGATCGGCGAAGCGCTCGTCGGGGGTGCGAAGTGTCTTCATGATGCGGCTCCTGTCGTGGGGTGGACTTCGATGCGATGCAGGTCGTCGCCGAGTTCGACGACGCCGGAGAAGTGTTCGGCCGCAAGCGCCTTCCAGTCGTCACCCGCTCCCCCGGTGGGGATCGGTGGGACGTAGTGGGTGAGGATGAGCGTGCCGACGCGGCCGCGGGTCGCGGTCTGGGCGGCCTCTTCGGGCGACGAGTGGTAGTCGAGGGTGTCCTTGATCCGCTGCATCGGAAGGTTGGCGATGATGTCCTTGCGGATCACGGTGTGGACGAGCGCGTCGGCACCGTCGCAGAGCAAGTCGAGGCCGGCACAGGGCACCGTGTCACCGGCGGCGACCACGGCGACGCCGTCGACGTCGAAGCGGAAGCCGACGCTCGGCTCGACCGGCTTGTGGTCGGTCGGCGCGCAACGGATCGACACGGTGCCGGGCAGGTCGACGGGTCCCTCGGTCACCTCGACGACGTGGATCTGCGGCGGGCCCTCGAGATCCTCGTGGTGGGCGATGCGATACCCCACGTCGGGTTCCAGCGAGGCGAGGATGTGGTCGACCACGACCTTCGTCCCGACCGGACCCACGATCGTGAGCGGCGCAGGGGCGAACGACATGACCCACCGTGTGGTGATGACGTCGTTGAGGTCGGTGATGTGGTCGCTGTGGAGGTGGGTGAGCAGGACCGCCGAGAGGTTCGGTGCCCCGAGGCCCGCGGCGGCGAGGCGCATCAGTACACCGCGGCCGGCGTCGACGAGGAGGTGTTCGTCGCCGGCCGAGATCAAGGTGGCCGGGCCGGCGCGGTCGGGGCTCGGCAAGGGGCTGCCCGTTCCGAGGAGGGTGACGGCGATCATTGGCGGCTCATTTCTGCGGCGGCTTCGGCGGCGCGAGCTTCGAGGTCCTGGGGCGAGAGGAGTTGGATGACGATCTCGTGGAGCTCGCCGGTGAAGGCGAACGGCGCGTCGTATCGGTTGGACACGGCCGAACCGTGGTCATAGGCGATGCTCGGCCCGACCGACGACATCATGCGCATGAACAGCGACAACTCGGCCGAACCGGCCGGCACCCCGTCGACTTCGACGGCCATGCTCCCGGCCATGCCTGCCCCGCGCCGGAACTGCGCGACGAGGGTCGATGTGCCGGGTGGGATCTCCACATCGGACTCGAGGATCGTGTGGTCGTCGAACGCGTTGTAGTCGACGACGAGCCGGTCGTTCTGGACGAACACGGACACGCCGGAGTTCTGCGTGCCGGTCGCGAACAGCACGCCCTCGTCGCCGGCGTCGCGTGTGACCGTCGCGGTGAGGTCGAAGGCTCGACCGCCGATCGCTGCCGACGCCTGGCCCGGCAGGGGCGACATCGGCGGCCGGTAGACGTAGCGCCGGTCTGCGGGATGCGGCGAGTTCGGCCGGAAGCGGGCGCCGAACAGTTCGACCATGCGGTCGTCGAGCGGGAGCACGCCGTGGCGCTCCGCCTCCTGCCACCACGACTCGATCAGCTCGGCCAGCTTCTCGGGCTGTGCGGCGGCGAGGTCGTGGCACTCCGACCAGTCGTCGCTGACGCGGTACAGCTCCCACGGCTCGGTGTCGTAGTCCGCACCCTTGTCGTGCTTGCACACCGCCTTCCACATCACGTCGCCGTCGTGGGCGACGAGGGCTCGGCTGCCCGCCTGCTCGAAGTACTGCAACGTGTTGGTCGCAGGAGCACGCTCGTCGAGGAGCACCGGCGCGAACGAACGACCGGTCACGGGAAGCTGCTCGACACCGCGGTACACGTCGGGCGGAACGACGCCGACCAGTTCGTAGATCGTCGGGACAATGTCGGACACGTTCACGAACTGCTGACGCTTGCTCCCGGCATCGGTGACGAGACCGGGGGCGTGGACGATGAGGGGGACGTGGACGCCACCTTCGTGGGTGTTTTGCTTGTACCACTTGAACGGCGTGTTGCCGCACTGCGCCCAACCCCAGGGGTAGTTGGTGTGGCTGTGCGGGCCTCCGATGTCGTCGATCCGGTCGATGGCCTGGTCGGGGGTCTCGAAGATGCCGTTGAAGAACTTCATCTCGTGCATCACGCCGAACGGGCCGCCCTCCTGGGACGCCCCGTTGTCGGTCAGCAGCACGAGCACCGTGTTGTCGAGCTGGCCGATTGCCCGCAGCCCCTCGACCAGCCGGCCGATCTGGTCGTCGGTGTGATCGAGGAATGCGGCGAACGCCTCCTGCAGACGACAGGAGAGCCGTTGCTGGTTCTCCGGAAGGTCGTCCCACGCGTCGACGCCAGGGTTGCGCGGCGCGAGCTGCGTGCCCTCTGGGATCACACCGAGCGCGAGCTGGCGCTCGAACCAACGCTGACGCACGACGTCCCAACCCTCGTCGAACCGGCCCCGGTACTTCTCCATGTAGCTGGCGGGCGCCTGGTGAGGAGCGTGCGTGGCCCCGAACGGGACGTACGCGAAGAAGGGCCGATCTGGCCGGACGCCGATGGAGTCCGAGACCATCTTCAGCAGTTGGTCGACGAGATCCTCGGACAGGTGGTAGCCGTCGTCAGGCCCGGCCGGCGGCTCGATCGGATGGTTGTCGCAGACGAGGTCGGGGTGGAACTGGTCGGTTTCGCCCTCCATGAATCCGTAGAACCGATCGAAGCCGCGGGCGAGTGGCCATTGGTCGAACGGTCCGGCCGCCGAGCACTGCTCCATCGGGGCGAGGTGCCATTTGCCGACACAGAATGTCGCGTAGCCATGGTCGCGGAGCACCTCGGCGACGGTCGCCGCCTGATTGGTGATGTGGCCGAGCTGATTCGGGAAGCCGGTCCGGAAGTTCGACACCGAGCGCATGCCGACGGCGTGCTGGGAACGCCCGGTGAGCAGCGAGGCCCGCGTCGGTGAGCACAGCGGAGTCACGTGGAAGTTGGTGAACTGCACGCCGTTGGCAGCGAGCGCGTCGATGTTCGGGGTGTCGATGTCGGAGCCGTAGCAGCCGAACTGGGCAAACCCGGTGTCGTCGAGCAGCACGACGACGACGTTGGGCGCTTCCGGTCCGGGGTGCGGTGGTTCCTCGAACCACGCTTCGGAGTCCGCGAGGGTCCGGCCGATCGTGCCCTGGAAGCCGGCGGGTGCGGTGGGTCGTGGACCTGTTGTCATGATTGCTCCTGCGGATCTGTCGGAGGCGTTCCGTTCCGTGACGTGCTGTTCGGTGACGGCCACCCTGCGAGCACGGCATGGATGGCGAGCGTCAACGATCGGGTCATCTGTCGGCGGGTACGGGCATGGCCCGCCGTGAGCAGCTCGAACGCTTCGAGCGAGGTCATGGCATCGAGTATCGAGACCAGATCGGCCGCGTCGGCCGGTGACAGCTCGTCCAGTTCGGGAGCGAAGCAGGTTCGCAGTTGCCGACCGAGTGCTTCTCGGCTCGCAGCGATGTCGGCGCGCCACCTGTCACTCCCGAGCGCACGCCTGCGAGCGAGCGTCATCAGTGGGCTCGCCTGTTCGTAGAGGTCGAGGCGAGTTCGGAGCAAGAAGTCGATTCGCGCATCGACGTCGGAATCCGGCGGCGGTGTTGCGAGCAACAGATGGGAGTAGCGCTCCCGGAAGAGCTCGTGCGCCTGCTGCTGGATGTCGACGAGCCCGTCGAAGTTCCGGAAGATCGACGAGACCGACACACCGGCACGTTCAGCGACGTCCTCCGCCGACGGCGGGCTCTTGCCCTCGAGGATCAGCTCGAAGGCCGCACTGACGATCGCCTCGCGATTGCGCTGACGACGCGCGTGGCGGCCGTCCATCGGCTCCGTCGTCGTCCCCATCGCCGCCACTGTAAACTATTGCATGTTGGCATCGCAATAGTTACGTTTGTGGGATGACGCAGTTCGCCCGCACCGACGACGTCCACTTCGATGTCCTCGAGGACTGGCCCTACGAACCGCGGTACCACCAGTGGAAGGACCTGCGGGTCCACTACGTCGACGTGGGTCCCGCCGACGGTCCAGTGATGCTGCTGCTGCACGGCATGCCGACGTGGGGATACCTGTACCGGACGATGATCTCCCAGTTGGTCGAGGCGGGGTACCGGTGCATCGCCCCGGACCATCTGGGTTTCGGGCGCAGTGACAAGCCGACCGACGCGAATTGGTATTCGATCGCCCGCCACACCGAGGTGCTCGTGTCACTCGTGTGCGCGCTCGACCTGCAGCACATCACCCTGGTGTGCCAGGACTGGGGTGGTCCGATCGGTCTCGCCCAGGCTGCCACCATGCCGGACCGGTTCGACCGGCTGGTCATCATGAACACGTGGCTCCACCATCCCGGTTTCGAGTACACCGATGCCATCGGCAACTGGATGGCGGCGTGGCGCGAGGGCGGCCACTTCCATCGTGAGACACCGAACGTCGCGCTGGTCTTGTTGCTGTCGAGCCGCGTGGTGGAGCCGGTCACGGTGTTCGGGGCGTTGACGGCCGGTACCGAGCCCGAGCTCGACGGCGAGGCGGCGGCGATGTACGCAGGGTTCTCGGCGCCGTTCCGGGGATTGGACGATGACGCCTACAACGGGCTGCGGATGTTCCCGCTGTCCATCCCGGCGAACGACTACGCCAGCGGCAACGGTGCTGCGCAGACGATGCACTACAACATGCTGCTCGGCTGGGACAAGCCGGTCCACTTCGTGTGGGGCGGCCTGGACGACGTGTTCAACGAGGCGTGGGGTCGCACGTGGGCCGAACGCATGGGCGCGTCGTTCGACCTGATTCCCGAGGCTCACCACTTCCTCCAGAACACCCACGGACCGACGGTCGTCAGGCACGTCCTGCGTCGCGTCGAGGAAGAATCGACGCCGTCGTGACCGTTTCGGCTGACGACATCCCGGTCGCGTACACCCCGACCGGTGGTTGGACCGAGATGCCCCCACCGTTTCTCACAGCGTGCACCCAGCCGATCATCGACGGTGCGCCCGACATGCGGGGCACGTGGGTGGTCGTGTCCGTCGACGTCGGTGGTGTCGAGGATCCGACGCACCGTGCGATCGGGTCCGAGCAGCGGATCGAGCAGTGCGGCGACCGGGCGATCGTGACGGCGGGCGGGATCGTCCACGCCATGCGCTGCGACGGCACCGAGGAGCACGGCGTGCACGACGTCGCCGAGTTCGACAAGACCACCCCGATCACCGTCGTCGCCTCGTTCGAGGACGGCGTGCACGTCCTGCGGCCGGTCGGGGTCCTCATCGAGGTGACCCGCCGCCTCGTCGGCGACGAACTCGTGTGGACCTATCTCGGCTTCACCGCCCGCCTCCGGCGCAAAGACGAGTGAGATTCGGCGGTCCTCCGTCAGCTGACCGATGCAGGGCCTCTCTCGATCATCACACCTATTCATGCGTGCTGGACGTCTTCTCCGGCTCGTGCTGATCCTCCAGGACGGTCGACGCCACACGGCCGCCGAACTCGCCGACCAGCTCCAGGTCTCGCAGCGCACCGTCTTGCGCGACATCGACGCGCTCTCCGCCGCCGGTGTCCCCGTCTATGCCACACGCGGACCGCAGGGCGGCTTTCAGCTCCTGGACACCTTCGAGCGCACCATCCCACGACTCCCCGCCGGACTCGACGCGCCGCGCGGACAGCTCCGCCGGGTTCGCGTTCGCGTCGCCCCGGCCGCGCTGCAACTGGCGATCGTCAACGGACGGCCGGGAGGCTGGCGACCGCGCCGCGATTCGACACAAGCGCTCGACCGCCCCGACTGGACCGAGGGGTCGTTCAGGTTCGACTCATATGAAAACGCGATCCACGAGCTCCTCACGCTCGGCACCGATGTCGAGGTCCTGCTCCCCGTCGAGATGCGTGGCGTGATGGCCGCGACCGGCCGCCGGATCGCCCAGCTCCATCGACCAGCGCGGATCTGACGATCCGGCGAGTCAGCGCCCGCCGCGACGTCAGACCGCGCGGGCCTCACGCGCGCGCACCAGCCCGGTGAGGGTGGCGTTCACGGGCGCGGTGCGCCCGATCCGTGCCGCCTCACGCGGTATCGCGCCGTTGATCACGCCGATCTCACTCACGCGGCCCGCCTCGATGTCCTGCAGTGCCGACGGCTTGGCCGCTGGCATCTGCGCGCCGAAGTTCCGCACGTGCTCGATGGGGTCGGCCACGTCGATGGCGACCCCGAGTGCCAGTGCGGTCTCCCAGGCCTCGACCGCTGCGGCGCGACTCACCGGCCCGACGTCGGCGTCGTCCATCACCTCACCGACCGTCATGCCAGTCAGTGCGCACGGAGCGCTGTAGGCCACGTTGCAGATCAACTTCTCCCACTGCATCGCCACGATGTCGGTCACCGCCTCGACATCGAAACCGCCGGCCCTCCAAGCTTCGGCGACCACCGCGACCGCCGCTGGGTCGAGTCCGCCGAACGCGCCGAAGCGCAGCGCCTTCATCGCGTGGTGCCGGGCGTGACCCGGCCCGGTCAGTTCGGCACCGAACCCGCTGGCGATGCCGACGACGAGTCGATCCGCTCCGAGTTCGTCGGCGACATCGTCGGCCGCGCCGAGCCCGTTCTGGATGGTGACGATCGTCGTCGTGTCGCCAACGAGCACGCTGGCCTCTGCCGCGGCTCGCCGCGCGTCGGCCGCCTTGACCGCCACCACGACGAGGTCGACCCGTTCGGCCGGGGGCGTCAGGTAGGCCCGAACACTGGCGTGCAGGTTGCCGTCGGGCCCCGCCACGTGGAGGCCGTCGGCATTCATCGCCGCTACGTGGTCGCTTCTCGTTGCCGTCACCAACACGTCGTGGCCACCCAGCGCCAGGCGCGTCGCGTACACCGAGCCCATCGCCCCACACCCGACGACTGCGATCTTCATGGCTCGATCTTCACGCCAGGCCGATCACGCGATCAGTCGGGCGATCTCGTCGGCGAGGCCGGGCTTGGCCTCCAGACCGAAGCCAGGATCGTCGGCCGGCCGGATCAGGCCGTCGGCCAGTCGGCAGCCGGGGCTGTAGCCGCCGAACGGCTCGAACACGCCGGGGTAGGCCTCGCAACCGCCGAGCCCGAGTCCGGCGACGATGTGCAGGTTGATCAGGTGTCCGCCATGAGGCTGAGCGGCGCGACGGTCGATGCCGTGCGCCTCCAGCAGCTCGATCATCCGCGCGTATTCCGTGAGCCCGTAGCTCAACCCGGCATCCATCTGGAAGACGTCCCGATCGGCTCGAACGCCGCCATACCGTACAAGGTTTCGCACGTCCTGCGTGGAGAACAGGTTCTCACCCGTCGCGAGTGCCCCGGGATACGCCTCGGCGAGTTCCCGGTTGAGGTCGAAGTCGAGTGGGTCGCCGGCCTCCTCGTACCACCGCAGACCCAGCCCTTCCATGGCGCGTCCGTAGGCGAGCGCCGTGTCGAGGTCGAAGCGACCGTTCGCGTCGACAGCGACGCCATCCCCTCCGCCCATCACGGCGGCGGCGGCGTCCAGACGCTCCATGTCCTCGGTCAGCGATGCGCCGCCGATCTTGATCTTGACCGCCGCGTAACCCGCCTCGCGATAGTCGGTGAGTTCGGCTCGCAGCTCCGGTACGCCTTTGCCGGGCACGTAGTAACCCCCGCCGGCGTAGACCGGGACCCCGTCGCGAACGGGCGCTCGCCCGAATGCAGCGGCGATCGTCGAGTAGGCGGGCTGGTCGTGGAACTTGGCGAGCAGATCCCAGCACGCCAACTCGACGGCGGCGGCCGCCCCCGCGCGGTCACCGTGCCCGCCCGGCTTCTCGCCGCGCATCATCGCCGCCAGCACCGCCGCCGGATCGACGAGCCCGTCCGCTGCGACCAGGCTGTCCGGGTCGGCGTCGAGCACCCGTGACACCAATCGGTCGCGGACGATTCCGCTCTGCGCGTGCCGGCCGATCGAGTTGAACGCGATGCCGACAAGCGGCCGGCCCGAGCGCACGACATCACTCACCACCGCGACGAGCGAAACGGCGTGATCGGCGAAGCTCACCACTGCGTTCTCCACGTCGCCACGCAGGGGGACGGCGATCTCGCGGATCTCGACGATGCGCACGTCCGGCCTACTTCGACTTTCGGGCCGGTCCGCCGCTGCCGTCGACGATCACCCCGAGTCTCGTTGCGGCACGGTCAGCAGCGGTCGGTCCGGCGAGTTGCCGGACGAGAAGGAGCCCATCGAGGAGCGCGATGGCGGCTTCGGCCTCGGTGCGGCGGTGTGCCGGGGAGCCCTGGAAGAACTCGGCGGCCCAGGTGATCCATGCGTCGACGAGATGCGGCACAAGCGTGCGGAAGGGTTCGCGCCCTGCAGCTGCAAGGCCATTCGCCTCGAAGAAGAGCGCGAAAACGGGATCGGCGTCAGGCAGCGCGACGATCGGCCACGCCGCCCGCACCAACTCGAGGTAGTCGGTCGCCGGCGATCCGAACACGGGCTCGAGTGTCTGCTGGAGCTGGCTTCCGACGGCGAAGAGGACCTCGCTGACGAGTTCGTCCTTGGAGGGGAAGTAGTAGACGACGATGCGATCGCTGATGCCGAGCCGCTTGGCGACCCGCCCGAACGTGAGCTGGCTGAGCCCGTCGTCGAATGCGACGGCGAGCGCACCTCCGAGGATGTCTTCCCGCGTGTGCCGGTAACCCATCGATCTTGACTGTAGTGGTCACTGCGAATAAATTTCCGTAGTGATCACTACAAGTACGTCCGAGGAGACCCGACCATGACCATCGACGAAGCTGCCCCGCTCCAGACCGTGGAGTCCTTCCTGGACGCATTCGCCGTCCTGGATCTTCCCAGGGCACTGGGCTTCCTGGCCGACGATGTCGAATACACCAACATCCCCCTGCTGACCGTCCACGGGCATGCCGGGGTACGTGAGGTGCTCGAGCCCTTCGCCGCCGGGATCCACGAGAACGAGTTCGTGATCCTTCGCCAGGCCGTAGCCGGTCCGGTCGTGTTCCTCGAGCGCCTCGACCGTCACCGCCTCGATCACGGCTGGCGCGAACTGCCGGTCAACAGTGTCTTCGAAGTTCACGACGGAAAGATCACCGTCTGGCGCGACTACTTCGACGCTGCTACCGCGGCCAAGATCCACGACCCAGCTGCGGTCTGATGGGCGCTCCCGTCGTGCCGCCGACCGGCCAGCCGCACGTCAGGACGCTGGGCGTCGGCCTGGTGCTCGGCCTGCTGATCGCGCTCGGCTTCGCTCTCGTCATCCGACTCATTCCCGAGTCGTGGCTCACCGACGTTGGATCGCGTGTGGCCGTCTATGTGGTCCTTGCACTCTCGGCACCGACGATCGTCCTGCCGCTCTGGGCGTTGGCGCGACGCATCGAGGTCGACCCGCGCTGGCTCGCATGGGCGGCCATCAGCGGGTCACTCCTGTTCGACGGTGCAGCGCTGGGGTTCGCTCCCGACCTCTACGGTCAGACAGGCGACGCCTGGGCCTACACGGCGGCCGGTCTCCTGTGGGCGTTCGGCTGGATCGCCGTCACCGAACTCGTCGTCGAGCTGCGACGCCCGATCGGCTGACCGCCGACCCCGGCCACCGCACCTACATCCCCGTTCGTGCGGCCGGGTGTCGGCCCGGCACCAACGCTGCCGCGTCTCGAGCTCGACTTCAACTCCCGGTCGGCTTCGGTCGATCCGAGCCGGCGGTTCGGCCCTCGCGCCGATCCGTTAGCGTCCAGCCATGCGAGCCGACGCGGCGCTACCCCCGCTCGACGGCACCCACGTCGTGGCGGCCGAACTCGTTGCCGAGTTCGATCGTGATGGCCACACGGTGGTGCGCTGTCTGGCCACTGCTGATGAGGTCGCGGCCTACCGTCCGGGGATCGAGGAAGCGGTGCAACGCGCCTCGACCAATCAACGCCCTCTCGGCGAACGCGACACCGTTCCGGGCGTTCGACCAGGCGATGTGGCTCGGCGGTGCGACGACGGGCTCGGTCATCGACGGCCCCGGCAATCCGCGGCTCTGGCCGGTGTCATGACATCGGCGGGGCGGGCCGGGCTGGTCGATGCGCGCCGTGTCGAGGGGCGTTGCTCGGCCACGTGATCGGAATATACCCCCCGGGGGTATGGTTGCTGCCAGTGAGGAGGTCATCATGGATCAGGTACATCACCGCCCGGGCACACACGAGAGTCACGCCGCCCCCACGGAGTCCGTGTCCGGACCCACGCGGGTGGGCAAGGGTCATCACGGCCGCCATGACCAGGGTGGGCACGGTGGTCATGACAAGCATGCCGGGCACGATCCGGAGATGTTCCGGCGCCGGTTCTGGCTGAGTCTGGCGCTCACGATCCCGCTCGTGGTCACGAGCGAGATGGTGATGGAGTGGTTCGGCTACTCGCTCGATCTTCCGTTGATGGCGTGGTACGGGCCGGTGCTCGGATCGATCGTGTTCTGGTGGGGTGGCTGGCCGTTCCTCGCCG
>JANNNB010000175.1:0-1773 GCA_031398325.1 Actinomycetes bacterium | reverse complement strand
ATCGAGGATCGTCTTGACGGTCCCTTCCTCGTTGAAGCACGGCACGACCACCGAAAGCACGCCGATCGAAGAGTCCGCATCCACGGGCTGCAGGTTAGCGATCGATTGCGTTGCACCCCGATGATCAGGTGCTCACCACGTCGAAGCCCATGCCCATCGCGGTGCCGATGTGGGCGGGGTCGAAGGTGACGAAGCGGATCGGTTCGGGTAGCCGTTCGGCTGCCGCGAAGTGGATGGCGTCGGACAGCCGGACGGGTTGGGTTCGCGCCAGAGCAGCGGCGCGATCGAGGCATTGCTGATCGACGGGCACGACATGCACGTGGTCCCAGGCGTGTCGGATCGCGTCTTCGAGGTCGAGTCGGAGGATCGGTTCGTCGGTGAGCCGGTCGATGGCTGGTAGCGCCTCGGTCAACGCCATCGCAGACGCGGCCCACACCTCTCCCTCGGCCCGGCCGGTATCGAGCGCATCGAGCACGACCGTGCGCTGTGGTCCGTCCACCGCCAAGGCCAGGAGCGCACTGGTGTCGAGCACCACCGTCACCCGCGAAGCTCCCGCAGAACCTGGTCGACGCGCACTCCGGCCCAGACGGGAACCGGCGAGGGCGCTCGCCACTCGCTGGTGCGGCGGGGTGGTACGACCGCTCCGGCGCCGATGAGCCGGGCGAGGTCGGGCGCGGCGGCGTCGAGAGGGCCGAGCTGGGCGACGGGTCGCCCGCCGGACGTGATGACCGTCCGCTCTCCGGCGTGGGCACGGCGGATCGCCTCGGACAGTTCGCTGCGCAACTCGCGCACGCCGAGTGTCGGCGCAGGATCCGGCGAGGGTGTAGCCACATGTGTACACAACCAGATTTGCGGCGGTCATGCAACTCGTCCGATACTGCGCCCATGAACTTTGCATTCACCGAAGAGCAAGAAGAGCTCCGCAAGACCGTCCGTGCATTCCTCGAGGCCAAGAGCTCCGAGGAAGCCGTCCGTGAGCAGATGGAGACCGAAGACGGCTACGACTCGGCCGTGTGGTCGCAGATGGCCGAGCAGATGGGCCTCCAGGGGCTGCACATCCCCGAGGAGTTCGGCGGATCGGGCTTCGGCTACGTCGAGCTCGGCATCGTGCTCGAAGAGATGGGTCGCTCGTTGCTGTGCGCGCCGTTCTTCTCGTCCGTCGTCCTCGCCGCCAACACGCTGATCCTGTCGGATGACGAAGCCGCGAAGGCTGCGTACCTCCCCGGCATCGCATCGGGCGAGACCATCGCCACGCTCGCCTACACCGAGCCGTCGGGCAAATGGGACGAGTCAGGCATCACCGCGACGGCGACGAAGGACGGCGACAGCTGGTCGATCAACGGCACCAAGTCGTTCGTCCTCGACGGCGCCACCGCGAACCTGATCATCGTCGCTGCCAAGACCGACGCCGGCACGAGCCTGTTCGCCGTGCAGGGCGACGCCGCCGGCCTGACGCGCACGTCGCTGTCGTCGTTGGACCAGACCCGCAAGCAGTCCAAGCTCGAACTGTCGAACACGCCGGGCACGCTCATCGGCGAAGACGGCAAGGGCTGGGACATCCTGTCGACCGTCCTCGACCTCGCCGCCGTCGGCCTCGCCGCCGAGCAGGTCGGTGGCGCTCAGATGGTGCTGGAGATGGCTGTCGAGTACGCCAAGGTGCGCGTGCAGTTCGGTCGTCCGATCGGTTCGTTCCAGGCCATCAAGCACAAGTGCGCCGACATGCTGCTCGAGGTCGAGTCGGCCAAGTCCGCCGCGTACTACGGCATGTGGTGC
>JANNNB010000085.1:0-12460 GCA_031398325.1 Actinomycetes bacterium | reverse complement strand
CGACGCCAACGATTTCGACCCGTTCTGGTTCGGTCGCACCGTCCGGACCGCCGACGGAGGCACGGTCCACGTGATCGCCAGTGTCCTGCGCCCGCTCGACCTCGCTGCGCTGTTCCCGACCGACTAACGCCCCTGCCCCGCAGGCCCGGCC
Organism: Actinomycetes bacterium; assembly: GCA_031398325.1. Lineage (GTDB taxonomy): Bacteria > Actinomycetota > Acidimicrobiia > Acidimicrobiales > Ilumatobacteraceae > Sva-07. The sequence goes on along the minus strand of JANNNB010000085.1, from coordinate 12,309 downwards.
GCTCCGATTGCGGAAGGCCGGGCCTCGGCGCTTTTCAGGCACTGCACGAGTTGCCGCTCACACCAGACGATTCGCGTGCTCGAGCAGACACCCTCCTCCATGTCCAAAGAAGTTTCCCGCAGGTTTTGCAGTCGACTCCTGGCCAGGGTCAGGACGTGCGTACACGGTGGGCAAGGGGCTGAGCCGCCCACCGTGCCACTATTCTTCGCTGCGTGCGGGCAGTGGTGGTTGAGCAGTTCGGCGGACCCGCCGTTCTGAAACTGCGCGATGTCGCTGACCCGATGGTCGGCCCAGGTCAGGTGCTGGTGCGTCATGAATTCGTCGGGGTGAACTACGTCGACGTTCAGCATCGTGCGGGTCGCCCGTATCCGGTCGAGCTGCCGCTCGTCTTGGGGATCGAGGCGGCGGGACACGTGGTCGAGGTGGGCGAGGCCGTCACCGACATCGCCGCAGGTGACCGAATCGCCTACGGCGGCATCATGCCCGGCGTCTACGCGGAGTATGCCAGCGTCCCCGCCGATCAGGTCGTCCATCTGCCTGACGACGTCCCGGATGATGTCGCCGCGGCGGTGCTGATGCAGGGTTGGACCGCTCACATGCTCACCGAGCACGTCGACCTTTTCCGCCGCGCGCCGTGGGCCGATGATCGAACGCCGACAGTCGTGGTGTTCGCTGCGGCTGGCGGGACCGGCTCACTGCTGGTGCAGATGTTGTCGACGGTCGGCGTACGGACGCTGGGGATCACCTCTGGTGCCGTCAAGTCGGCGGTCGTGGCGTCGATGGGAGCAGAACCGATCGATCGACGGCAGGTCGACGTGGTCGCCGCTGTGCGCGAGGCAACGGGTGGACAGGACGCCGACATGGTGTTCGAGGCGAGCGACATCGCATCATCGCCAACAACTGGCAAGGCGCATCGATGATGAGCCTCGCGGCGCGGATTCTCGAACGCGCAGCCGACCTTCTCGACCGAGTCGACTTCACGCCCGCTGCCGTGCGCGCCGACATCGCCGACCAACTCCGTTTCGTTCAGCTCGGCCAGTACTGCTTGCGAAGCTCTCGCTTCAGTGGCTTGAGGGCACCCGACAGTGGGAGCGCTTCGGTGCGGAACTCGACCGACTTGGGCAGCTTGTACCCGGCGATCGAACCGCGAGCATGTGCTCGGATCTCGTCGGCCGTCGCCTCCATACCTGGGCGCAACACCACGATGGCGTGCACCTGCTCGCCCCACACGTCGTGCGGGATGCCGATGACGGCCACCTGCGCCACCGCTGGATGGGTGGAGATCGCATTCTCGACCTCGATCGAGTACACGTTCTCGCCACCCGTGACGATCATGTCCTTGACTCGATCGACGAGGTACACGTACCCCTCGTCGTCCAGGTGGCCCTCGTCGCCGGTGCGATACCACCCATGGCGGAATGCACACTCGGTCTGTTCGGGCTGGCGCCAGTACTCGCGCATGAAATTTCCACCCTGAGCGCACACTTCACCGTCATGGCCCGGAGTGACGAGCTTGCCCTCGGGGTCACGAATGCTGAGCGTCACCCCGATCGCGGGCCGTCCGGCCGACTGCCGAACTCCACTGCGGCGGTGGTCGGCGGGCGTCAGCAGCGTCAGCACCGACGAACACTCGGTCATGCCGTACCCCTGCCAGAGGCGCAGGTCCGGGAACGTCGTCGTCAACCGATCCAGCAGTGCCAGCGGCATCGGCGACGCGCCATAGACCAGGTCCCGCAACGAGGCCAGCCGTTCGGGGCGGAACTCAGGATGGTCGACCATCAACGCGATCATCGTGGGCACCATCACGGTCCAGTCCACGCCATAGGACTCGATCGCGTTCATCACCTGGCCCGGTTCGAACAGCGGCACGAACACCGAGGCACCGCCTGTGACCGGCAACCCCAAGATGCCGCCCATCGACGCAGCGTGGAACATCGGTGTCTGATGCAGATAGACCCGCTCGTCACCGAAGTCGACCGCCATGGCCACGTGGTAGAAGTTCAGCATCTCGGCACGCTGTTCCAGCAGCACACCCTTCGCCAACCCGGTGGTGCCGCCGGTGTACATCAGCACCACCGGATCGGTCTCCTCCGGTTCCGGTGGCACGTCCGGACGACCGGATGCGATCAGGTCCTCGTAGCGCAGATCGATCGGCACGTCGCAGTCACCGATCAGCACCACATGTCGGAGCAACAGGTCGGAGCGGGCCTCGGCGATGTTGCGCAGGAAGTGGTCGGCGAACACTCCGTCGACGAAGGCAACGGTTGCACCCGAGTCCGCGAGCACGTGCAGGAGCTCGGTACCGGCGAGGCGCAGGTTCAGCGGATTGATGATCGAGGCGCCGAGAAGTGCTGCGTGGTACAGCTCGAGATACTCGTGGCTGTTGCACGACATCACGGCGAAGCGATCGCCGGGTCGCAAACCCAGTTCGGTGCGCATCGCGTCGGCGAGACGCAGCACGCGCTCACCGTGCTGCGCGAACGTGCCATGGTAGGTGCCGTCGTGGAAGCCGACCTTGTCGGGCCACCGCTCGAGCATCGGGAAGAACTGCCGGTGATACACGAGTTCTTTCATGACGTCCCTTTCAACCTGCTGTGCTTCATGGAGTTTCGGTCACGTCGTTCAGCCACCGCTCTCGGCAGCGGCAGCATCGAGTTGTTCCTGAGTCACGCCACACCGCTTGGCGGCGCTGTCCAGCAACGCGTTCACCTCTGCAGGGCGAGGTGTTTGGGCGATGCCCATCGCGATCAGATCGGGCTCACTGGTCGTAGCGATCAGATCGTCGGCAGCACATCGGGCGACGCCGGGGTCCACGCCCACCGCGACGAGCCCGTCCCAGAACGTGCCGGCCACCAGACCGGTGGGCCGCTCGGCCGGGCCGGGCGGCAGCGTGTCGGGGGGCAGGGTCGTCTGGCCGGGCACGGTGGCAGGAGGAATGGTCGTCGGCGCAGCGATGGTCGGCGGCGGCAAGGTGACCGGCACCTGTGCTGCTGCCGTCAGGGGCGTGGCGACTGCCGGCTCGACATTGCCGACAGCGATGAAGGCCATCGCCAGACCAAGGGTAGCGAGAACGACGCCCGCGACGAGTCCGGTGACGGTGCGGTGCCGGCCCCGGGTGTGGGCACGCTCGTGGCCCGCACCCGGGCCCATGCTCAGCAGCCCTCGCCGATCGGCTTCCTTCAAGAGCGGCGGCACGACGATCAACGCCGACAACAACGCCACCCCGATGTTGATGGTGACGACGATGCCGAAATTGCGCAGCAATGGCAGCGTCGAGAACATCAGGACCGCGAAGCCGCCCAACGTGGTCAGGGCAGAGGTGAAGAATGCCCGGCCGGTCCGCTGCGCAGCCACATGCGTACTGCGCTCGGGCTCCAGGCCCCGCGTCCGTTCCTCGGCATAGCGCGCGACCAGCAGCACTGCGAACTCCGAACACGTCGCCACCACCAACGGACCACCGACGGTCGTCAGCGGGCTCAAGGTGATGCCCAGAACCCGTACCAGGACCGTCGACGTGCCGACCGCCAGTAACACCGGGATCATCGTCAGCACTCCTCTGGCCAAGTCTCGGTAGCGCAGGGTGACGAAGGCACCGACAAGGATCAGCGCGACGATGGTCAACAGTGCCCGGTTGGCGGAGATGTTCTCCAGCAGGCCCACGCCGACGACGGCGAGTCCACCCGTGGTCGCCGATGCGTTGGCGGGCAGTCGAGCACCTTCACCCGGATCGACGACGGCCTGCTGCACCCTGTCGAGCACGACCGCGCGTTCGTCGAGCGACGACGGGCCCACCTGGAACAACACTTGTGTGGAGTTTCCGCTGTCGGCCACGAGCAGCCCCTGCAACGCTGCTGGGGCTACTTGGAATGCCTGCAGCATGTCCAGTCCGGTCGGTGGCAACGAGGTGGCACCCGGAACTTCGGCCAGCCAGCCGGCGGTGGTCGACAGGCTGGACGCCTGCGCCAGTTCCGCGTTCTCGCCGAGCGAGCGCTCCACCAGATCGAAGACGAACGCTCCACTCTGGTCGGTGAAAACACCGTTGCTCGCTTCGCCAGTGGTCTCGATGAACACTCCCAGTGTGGTGGCAAAGCCGGTCTCGCGTTCGAGGGTGTGCGCGTTCGTGATCGACTCGCTGGACTGATCGGCCCAGTTGATCGGGTCGCTCTCGATCTTCGAACCCTTCTCCAGAACCAGCCCCACGATGGGCAACACCACCGCCACGATCACCAACGGCAGCACGGCGCGGCGCGGCAGACTGCCCAGCCGATCAACCGTTCGCTCGACCCAGCTGACGCCGGGCTCGGCGGTCGTGGGAGACCGACGTTCGCGGGCACCGATGACGGTGATCGGCAGGACGATCCCGGCGATCAACAACGCCACGATGCCGATCGCCAACAGGACACCGAAGTCCTGCACCATCGGCACTCTCGAGATCTTGACGGTGAGAAAGGCGATCACCGCGGCGACGGTCGCGGCCGACAGCGGCGGGCCCATGGTCGCGAGCGTCTCGCCGAACGGATCCTGCCCGCCATCGGCCGTGCGTTCTTCCTCGAACCGGTTCTGCACCTGGATCGCGAACTCGATGCCCAACCCGATGAGGATCGGCAGGCCGGCGATGGTGACCAGTGACAGCTTCGCCCCGGTGAAGCCGAACGCACCGAATCCCCAAACGACACCTATTGCCATGCCGAGCAGCAGCAGCAACCGCCAGCGCACTCGGAATGCGACGAGGAGGATGACGATCATCACCAGCACGGCGATGCCTCCGAGGGTCAGCATGCCGCCCTGCAGGTAGTCGTTGATGTCGGTCAGGAACGTCGGTGTGCCCGTGATCGTCACCGTTGCGTTGTCGAAGGCGCGTCCGTCGAAGGCCGACTTGACGGCATCGGAGCCAACGGCCAGTGCGTCCAACTCTGCGTTGCCGACCAACACCGCGGCCAAGATCGCGTGTTGTGCGTCGGGGATGAAGGCCCTCAGGGGCTTTCGGATCATCAGCGCGTCTTCGGCCGGTTCGACCAACGTCCCGTCTTCAGCGATCGTGAATCCGTCGTTTCCGAAGAGCAGGAAGCGAACCCAGTCAGGGTTGTCGAACGACTGCTCGCCTGCTGCGCCGAGGCGCTGGACCGTGACGAGCGAGTCCTGCTGGCGCACGGCCGCTGCCGCAGGAGTGGGATCGCGCTCGCTTGCGCGAGCCAAGATCTCGCTGGCAACTCCTTCGAGAACCAGGTCCTGCGTCCACGTCAGCAGCGTCACCGGCGACACCACCGACTGCACGACCGGACTCGTGACGAGTTGCTGTTCGACCTCTGCGAACTGATCGAGGTTGGCCGGGACGAACAGATCAGCGATGGTGGTGCCCGGCGCCGCCGTGAACAACACGACCATGTTCTCGCCACCGAACAGCGTCTGATACCGCTCGTTGTCCTTGGCCACCTGCGACGACGGGTCGATGTAACTGTCCTGACCGGTGGCGAAGTCGAGGCGCTGCACCCCGATCATCAACACGGCGGTGATCACCAACACCACTGCGAGGGTCAGGGTGGTGCGTCGGCTCGTCGTGCGGCCGATCGAGCGCCACCGGTCGTTGTTCCTCATCTCGGTGATGTTCCCGCTCGTGCCGCCAGTGCACCGAGTTCGGCGATCGCTGCTTCGATCCCTTCGGCCATGGTCTGCACGTCGGGCGCCGTGTCGTAGTCGCCGGTGATCCCGAACGCGACCCGGCCGTTGTACGAGAGGATCGCCACTCCGATACGTACGCCAGGGCTGAGCGGGACGAACGGCAGATACTCGACCATCTCGCGGCCCAACGCGAACAGCGGGAACGCCGGGCCGGCCACGTTCGTGGTCACCGTGTTGATCGTGTGCTGCGGTGCGTGCCGCATGACGGTCATCGCCGCACGTGCGCCAGCCGCGAAGAGAGCCGGCGGCACCAGATCCACGAGGCCGGACGCTGCCGCGCCGGCAGTCGCCTGATTCGATCGCTTCAGTTCGGCCATGCCGGTCGTGACTGCGCTCAACCGATCCAACGGATCAGCGATGCTGACGGGTAGCTCGGCGATCATCATCGACACCTGGTTGTTGTACGTGTGGTCGTCGCCCGAGCGGATCGACACCGGCACCAGCGACGAGATCGTCGCATCGTCGACCACGTCGCCGCGTTGCACCAGCAGGTCGCGGAATGCAGCGGTGATGGCCGTCAGGACGACGTCGTTGACCGATCCCCCGAAGGCCCTCCGGATCGCCTTCGCGTCGGCCAGTGTGCAGCGCGCCACCGCCCATCGACGGTGCATCCCGATGGAACCCTGGATCGACAGTGGTGAGGACAGCGCCACCGTCCGCTTTCCGAGCGATCGCAGACCGGCGAATGTGTCGCCCAGCCGGCGTAACGTCTCGCCCGGCGAACCGGCGCCGTGGAGGACCGCTGCCATCTGGGACCCGGCGGCCCGCGGCAGACCGGCGACGGCATCGATCATCAATCGGACATCGCTTGGTTCGGGATCGGGTGTCCACGGCGGTGGAGGCGCGATCTCGACATCGGGCGCCCGGTCCATCAGCACCGTCATCAGGTCGGTGCCCGACACACCGTCGACCATGCAGTGGTGCACCTTGGATATCAGCGCCCACTGGCGTCGGGGCAGCCCTTCGACCAACCACATTTCCCACAACGGTCGCTCGCGGTCGAGTTCCTGCGACATCAGCCGACCCATCAGGTTGTCCAGGTCCTGCTCGCTGCCGGGGGGTGGCAACGCCGAGTGGCGAACGTGGTAGCCGAGGTCGAAGTCGGGGTCGTCGACCCACACGGGTCGACCCAGTCCACCCGGTACCAGTCGCACTTTCTGCCGGAAGCGGTGGGCCAGGTGCAGCTTGCTCGTGATCAGCGCGGTCAGGTCGTCCATCGACGGAGGCGGGCCGTCGAACAACGCACACGATCCGATGTGCATGTGCGTCCTGCCGTCCTCGACATGGAGGAACAGCGCATCGAGAGCGCTCATCCCGTTCATCGGGTGACCCGCTCGCCCGCCGTGTCGTCATGCCACGAGTCCGAGCCCGCGCCCAGCACGTCGTCGAAGCCTTCGCGCAGACAGGCGATCAATTCGTCGGCATCGGGGACGGCCGTGGTGTCGATGTTGATCCCGATGCAGCACCGATCGCCATGGGAGAGCAGGGCGACGCTGAACGCAGCGCCGGAGGGCGGAGCAAACGCGAACTCGCGAAGAACCTCGGCGCCGGCCAGGTACACCCGATTCGGGAGGCCGGGTACGTTCGTAGCGACGAAGTCGATGGCCTTCAACATGCCGCCGAAGATCGACGTGGTCATCGCGATCGGCAGCCGGTTCAGCACACCTGCGATCACATTGCTCAGCGGCAGAGCAGGTTCGGCCCGCCACCGTCGAGACAGCACGCCGATCCGTTGCATGCGCTGCTCGGCGTCGAGCGCATCGATGGGAATCGTGAGACGGGCGGGGACGAACCGGTTGTTGCCCAACTCGTCGCCCGGCCGACGCAGGTTGATCGGCATGGTCACCCTCAACGCCGTCACCGGTGAACCATGACGCTCGTGGTACCGGCGCAACCCCTCGGTGACGCTGGCGAGGAACGCATCGTTCAGCGTGCTCTCGGCAGCGTGCGCGGCCGCGAGCATGTCGGCCAGCGGCACGTCGAAAGCCGCGAGGTGACGCGACAGCCCTCGCCCGACCATGATCGGCGAGAGCGGCGTCGTCGCCGGCGCCAACAGTTTGGCGATCGATCGTGCGCTCCGCACGCCGGTGTCGACGGCGCGATCCGGTCGCAGCGCGGCTGCTGCGGCGACCGATGGAAACGCGCGGGCCCCGTCGAGCGACAGCGCGCCGACCATCCGGGCGTTCGACACGAGCGGTTGCACCACCGCCTCGACCGGTCCGACCTTCTTCGAAATCACGGCGGGAGCGATGTTGCGACGGGCGCGGGGCGAAGGCGAGTCGTTGAGCAGCAGCCCAGCCAGCTTGATCCCGCCGACTCCGTCGGTGAACGCGTGGTGGACCTTCTGGATGAACGCGGCCTGTCCGCCCACCAGACCCTCGACCAGTGTGAACTCCCACAATGGCCGGTCTTTGTCGAACGCGGCCATCGCCTGCAGCCCGGCCATGTCCATCACGGACCGCAGGCCGGCGGGCGCCGGACACACCGTGCGACGGAGGTGGTAGCTGATATCGAAGTGCTCGTCGTCCTGCCAGCGCGGTGGCCCGACCCGCAGCGGTGTCGACACGACCTTCTGTCGCAATCGCGGCACCTGGCGACACGCTTCGTCCATTCGGCGGCACAGCAGGTTCCAGTCCGGACTGCGGTCGAGCAACGAGATGGCCATGATCGTCGTCCGGAGGACGGGATCGCGTTCGATGCTCCACAGCACCGAGTCGGACTCGTTCAAGTGCGATGAGAATTGGCCAACCACACCCGAGGGCGGGGCGGCATTCGTCGTCATGGTGCCGTCACCCCGGTCCCCGGGAGCGCGCCACGACACGGATGACGGCCGAACCCGAGTCGCTGGGCAACCTTGAACATCGTCTGCGACATCGGCACAGGACCTCCCTGATGGTCGTCAAGTCCACTGTGCACTCGGCATCGGCGCGGAGGTAGAGGCGAAAGTCCATCCGGTCTCGAGTTGTCGTGCGATGCCGATCGGTCAGGCGAGATGTGACGAGGCGCTGGGGCGGGCCGCCGAACGTGCCGGACGTCCACGATCCAGTTGCGTCGGCTCGTCAGTCGAGGCGTTCGTCGAGGAAGTCGACGACGTGTTGTCGCCAGTCGGATGGCTGTGTGTCGTATCCACCCGTGTGGTCCGCTCCGTCGACGGTCCACACGGCGACCCGCTCAGGTGCGCCTGACTGGATGAACGTGGCTGCATGCCCCTCGTCGTCGGCGTTGCCGGCGGTGATCAGCAGGAACTGGGTATCGGGTGCTGCAACGACGGCCTCGCGGAGCGGGATGGGTGGCGACGCGGCGGTGAGATAGTCGGTGATGCCGTCCTGAACTGTCTCCAAACGTTCCTGCAGCCAGCCGCGCCACCCGTACGTGTCCGAGTACCAGTCCTTGTCGGCGGCCCGACGCCCTGTGGCCCCCTCGGCGACCACGGCGCGGATCAGCGGGTCGGTGGCCGCGGCACCGATGGCTTGCTCGCCTCCCATGGAGAAGCCGACGACGCCGATTCGCGTCGGGTCGACGTCGGGGAGCGAAGCGAGGAAGGCGGTGCCGGCGGCGATGTCGAGATCGCCGTACCAACCGAACTCCATCGCCGTTCCATCACTGCCGCCGTGGCCGCGAGCGTCGATCAGCGCGACCGTGTAACCGCCCTCGACCAGCGCCGCAGCCTGATCGAGCACGTCCGATCGGGTGGAACCCGCTCCGTGCATGACCACCACGCCGGCACCGTTGGTGCCGCGCATGTGCCAGGCGGCGAGATCGATGCCGTCCGTCGTCGTCAACGTGACGGGCTCGTAGTCCAGTCCGAGCGCCGCTGGCGTCGATTCCACGCTCGTGGCCGGTGCGTTCGTTGCGGCCACACCCGGGGCAATGACCGATACCGCGACCGCCATCACGATTACGACCGCGACACCACCGGCGATCTGCGTGATCCGATGACGGTTCCGGAGCGCGAGTCGTGCGCCTGCGATGACGACGATCATGCCGGCGACCAGTGCAGCGATCGACACCGCCGACATGACCGTGATGCCGCTGTTGAGCAGGTGGGGTACGAGTCCGACGCCCGCCGCCACCAGCACGGCGCCGACGGCGACGAGCAGGATCCCGCGACGGCGTTGCCCGAGGTGGATCCGGTGGGATGCGACCACGAAGTAGGCGCCGATGCACAGGTAGGCGGGCTGGAACAACGAAAAGGCCCACAACACCACGATCTGGACGACGATCCAGCCGATGATCAGCACACCTGCCAGCAACGCGAGGTCATCGGTTCGGGCGCCCCCGGTCCACGCCGACCACGCGAGCACGGTGAGGGGCACAGCGACGATGACCGCCAAGGCGATCCCGGCGAGCAGAACGCTTCCGAACGGAAGACGATCGTTGGTCGCGTCGCCGAAGTCGATGCCGGCGGTCGCCAGACCGACCGCACCTGCCCAGGCTGCGACCGCGTTCACCGCAGCGAATGCGGCCAGGCCGGGCCGGCGCATCGGGTGGGTCTGCGACGGTGCACTCACGTCGTGGCGCTCGGTTACTGCCACTCACCACCTCCGGCCCAGAGCGATCGGGCGCTACACCAATGCTGCGCGCTCGCCGGTCGGCGCCGTTAGGGCCGAACGTCACCAGGTGGTCCGAAGTCGGCGAACAGGTGGGCCGTGCCGCAGACGCAGAAGCAGATGGTGACGGTGGGGGACCTGCGTTGCCGGGCGCGGGACCGCCCGGGACGGTGATCGCGCGTCGCGGCCCGGAGGCGGTGACCTTCGACCCTGGTGACGTCGATGCCCGGGGTGTTGCCTTGAGGTTGTGGTAGCGCACATTGTGGTCCTCGGGGGTGGCACCGGCGGCACGCTGACGGCGAATCGGTTACGCCGTGAGTTGGGCGATGACGCCGAGATCACCGTGGTCGATCAGGACGATCGTCACGTCTACCAACCCGGCCTGCTGTTCGTCCCGTTCGGCCTCGCCCGACCGGACGAGATCGTCCGGCCCAGAGGCCGGCAGCTGCATGACGGCATCGAGTTCCGCCAGTGCGACATCGATCGGGTCGAGATCGCCGATGACACGGTGTACCTGGCCGACGGCTCGACGCTTCCGTACGACGTCTTGGTGGTGGCCACGGGCGCGACGCTCGTCCCCGAGGAAACCGATGGTCTGACCGGACCGGGCTGGATGGAGAAGGTCTTCACCTTCTACTCCCTCGAGGAAGCGGCGGCGTTGAACGACGCGATGGCCTCCTTCGATGGGGGTCGCCTCGTCGTGAACGTCGTCGACATGCCCATCAAGTGCCCGGTCGCTCCACTCGAGTTCTGCTTCCTGGCCGACTGGTACTTCCACGAGCGTGGCATCCGTGACCAGGTGCAGATCACCTATGTGACACCGCTCGATGGCGCGTTCACGAAGCCGGTCGCGTCCAGGCAGCTGTCGGGCATGCTCGCCGAGAAGGGCATCGAGCTGATCACCGAGTTCAACACCGGTGAGGTCGATGGTGTCGGAGGACGACTCGTCGGCTTCGACGGGCGCGAGGTGGAGTTCGATCTTGCGGTCGTCGTGCCGCTGCACGGTGGCGCCGACTACGTCGCCCAGTCGCCGGGTCTGGGCGACGAGTTGAACTTCGTACCGACCGACGAGCACACGTTGCAGTCCAAGGCCGCGGCGAACATCTTCGTGATCGGAGACGCGGCGAACGTCCCGACATCGAAGGCCGGGTCGGTCACCCACTTCGAAGGCGAAACAGTGGTCGAGAACGTCCTCCGCCACCTTGCCGGCGAACCCCTCGTGGACTGCTTCGACGGCCACGCCAACTGTTTCATCGAGACCGGCTTCCACAAGGCGTTGTTGATCGACTTCAACTACGACACCGAACCGCTCCCCGGGCACTACCCGTCCGCTGTCGGTCTCCCGTTGCTCAAGGAATCACGACTCAACCACCTCGGCAAGCTGATGTTCCAGTGGTTCTACTGGCACGGCCTGCTCCCCGGCCGCGACATCCCCGGCGTCGGCTCGAACATGCCGACCGCTGGTAAGCGCCACGCCGAGGCGAACCTCACCGGAAAGGATTGATCATGTCGACCACCACGATCGCGACCGTCGAGGTCGAACTCAACGACGAAGGCTTCTTCGTCGACCCCGAACAATGGACCGAAGCCATGGCCCCCGAGCTCGCCCAGCGCGAAGGCATCGACGATCTGACACCGGCCCACTGGCAGGTGTTGCGCTTCATGCGCAGCGAGTACTTCGCCAAGGGCACCGGACCGGCTGCTGCTGGACGATGGGGCGCTGCCGCCGGAGTTCTTTGACCTGAGCACCGGCGTCGCGGGCGCGATGGTGCAGCGGCTGACCCAGTACGAAAGCCGCATGGCGGCCGTGGTGCCGGATCCATCCTCCCATTCGCGTTCATTCCAGGACTTTGCCCGCGAGGCGAACACGGGACGGTCGTGGTTTCGATTTTTCCCCGATCGCGAGCAGGCGGTGGCTTGGCTGACGGCGGAGTGATCATCTCGGAATCGCAGCACGCGTAATACCAAATCCTTGAAAAGAATCGGTGTCACCCAGAGGGAACCGAGGGAACAGAGATAACCTGTCTACTATGGTTTCCTCTGTTCCCCCTGGTCCCTCTGTGTGACAAGTCTTTTCCCG
>JANNNB010000059.1:0-15477 GCA_031398325.1 Actinomycetes bacterium | reverse complement strand
CGATCCCGGGCTGACCGGGGCGCGGATCGTGGGAGATGAACGGGACCTGAGCGAGGTGCGGTGTCGGGCGATCGTGACCGGGCGGGTGCAGGGTGTCTTCTACCGCGATTCGTGTCAGCAGATGGCTCGCCGACTCGGTGTTCGTGGGTCGGTGCGCAACCGGAGCGACGGAAGCGTAGAGGTGGTGGCCGAGGGTGGCCGTGACGCCGTCGGCCAGCTGCTCTCGTGGTGCCGCGAGGGCCCGCCACGGGCGGCCGTCACGGGCATCACGATCACCGACGAGCCACCCGTCGGCGAGACGTCGTTCCGCGTCGGCTACTGACGGTCGTCGCTGCATCTGGCCGAGACCGAAGTGGGGCCTATGGCACCGGGAGGTTGGCCGTGTCGGATCCGCCGGGGCCCGACACGGTGATCGTTGCGACGTCACCCGACGCGGCACAGGTGTTGAGTCCGCCGGTCGCCGGGACGTTACGGGGGATGCCCGCGACCACGAGCTGTGCGCCGGTTGTGGTGCCGGTCGACGTCCAGAGGAACCGACGGGGGATCTGTGCGGGGTCGGCGCACAACAGCCCGGCCGGCACCGTGCCGAAGTAGAAGCGCACGACCTCGGGTGGGGGTGGTGGCGGCGGGGGAGGCGGGGGGACCGTGGTCGGCGACGGTGCAGGCGTGGTTGGCGGAGCTGGCGGCGCGGTCGTCTCCGGCACCACCGGCGGTGGTTCGGCCGCGGGTGGAACCGTCGGCGGGATGGTCGGCGGCGCAGGTGTGGTGGGGGGTCGCCGGCTCGTCGGTGGCCCTGCCGGGGGCGGCAGGGTGGGGAGCACCGCAGCGATGGTCGTCGTCGCCGGTGCGGTGGTGTCCACCGGGACGGTCGTCACGCCTGGATCGACCACGAGCGCCGGTGCGGTCGTCGCGGACCGTTGGCGAGGCACCTCGGTGGGCGCCGTCAGCGCATCGTCGGCTCGGGTCGTTGTCGGTGCGGGCGTGGACGGCGCAACGACGGCGGGCGAGGCCAGGTCGGTGTCCCCGTCGCTGCCGCCCGATCGACTGGCCACCACGGCGGTGCCTGCGATTCCCGCGACCACCAGGATCGAGGCGGCGATCAACAGCAGCACGCCCCGCCGACCTCGCCGTTCGTCGTCGTCGATCTTGCGGTCGGTCACGTCGTCGGTCGCCAACTCGTGGGTCGCCAGCTCGTCGATGGGCTTGGCGTCGGTCGCGGCGACCGTGCGGCTGGACGTCGCTGCCGTCAGGCCGGTCGTTCCGCTGCCGTCACCATCGACACCGGGGATCGCCGACGATGGTGAGGCAGGTGCGGCCGGATCGGGTGTGCCGCTCGGGTCGGCCCCTGTGGTGGCGTCGGTCGGCGTGGTCCCGTCGGCCGGTGTGGCCCCGTCGATCGCAGGTGTCGGCTGGGCGACGGGGACGCCGAGGCCGCCGAGGCGCTCGACGACACCGGATTTGAGCAGCGCCGGCGCAACGAGGATCGGCGCCGCGCTGAACAACTGCTCGGGGGCGAGCAGCGCTGCCCGCCGGTCGGCGCACATGTCGCACTGCTTGCGGTGGCGCTCGACCAGATCGAACGTCGATCGATCGAACGTGTTGCCCGCACCGGCGAGCAGCGTCGCCAGCTCCGGGCAGGCTGGGTTGCCGCGCCGCCACAGCACCACCGCGCCCACGGCGTCGCCGAGTTTGGCTCGCATCCGGAACAACAACTGGTGCGCGTTGTTCGGGGTGACACCGAGTTCATCGGCGATCTCGGCGGGCGTGAGTCCGTGTCGGAGTTGCAGGTCGAGCAGGCTTGCGTCGCGTTCGCCGAGCGCGACGGCGGCCGCTTGTACGAGCGCGTCGCGATCTCGGCTCGCGCTGATCTCCTCGACGTCGAGTTCGCGACGAGACCCCACCAGGTCGGGGGTTCCGCGGTCGTGGAGGCCCGTCACGACGTCGGTGTCCTGGCTCGTACTGCGGCCCTCCCGCTCGAGGCGGTCGAGGGCACGGTTCCGGGCGATCCGCAGCAGCCAGCCGCCGAACGCCTCCGGCCGGTCGAGGCTCCCCAACCGCTCCCACACTGTGACGAAGGTGTCCTGCGCCACGTCGGCGGCCGTCTCGGGGCTGCGCACGATGTTGCGGGCGACGTCGTACACGCGGTCGAACCATCGCTCGAACAGGATCCCGAACGCGTCGCGGTCACCGTCTCGCACCGCAGCCACGAGTGCGGTGTCGTCACGGACATCACGTCGCGCCACGGCGTCAATGGTCGCACACGGTCGGCTCACGGCGGGACGGAGATGTCGTCATGTGCGTCCTGACGATCGGGCGCGCCTCGCCTTACGCGCGAGCCCGCTGTCGGTCGCCGGAGAAATTTGTCGGACGGCGCGTAAGGGGCGGCGGACCCGAGCGTCAGGACGGGTGCCGGCAGGTCGCCGGCACACATCACCCGAACGAATCAAACGAGAGGTCACCCCATGTTCCAGTTCCCGTCCCGCATCGCTGCCGTCGTCGCCGGCGCCTTGATCGCCGTGCCGCTCGCCGTGGCGAGCAGCGGCACCGGCCACGCCGCCAACGCCGGCGTGAAGTCGGTCCACTTCGCCGGGGTCGGCGATGCCTGCCTGCCCGAACAGGCCCTCCCGTGCACCCCCGGTCACGGCACCGGTCAGGCGAACGTCCTGCAGGTCAGCCAGCGTCTCGTCGATGGCTATCACCGATTCGACGAGCTGAGCGGTACCAGCCTCGAGGCCGGCAGCGTGTGGCTGGGCGCCGAGATCGGTGCCGAGTGCAAGTTCATGCACCACCTCACGACGGGGCAGATCAACAGCGGTGGCGGCGGCATCGACGACGGATTCGTGTTGGGCCAGTTCCACACGACCAACGGCAACGATCTCGGCTGGCCGCTCAACCTCGGGGTGCCGAACGCCAAGGTGCTGCCGGTGAAGACCGTCGCGCTCAACGTGCCGATCGACGAGATCTTCGACCGGGGGAACATGGCCTACTTCGATTCCGCCCAGCAGGTGCTGGACGCTGGCGAGGCAGAGATCGACCGTCGGATGGCCGACGGCATGTCGGCCGCCGAAGCGCGAGCGATCCCGTACGAGCTCACCACCGTGGTGACCATGACCGCCCGCATCGGATGCGAGTACGACGACTGGGCGTACGGGACGTACTACAAGACCGTGCACACCGACATCCCCCTGACGATCGAGTACCTGCCCGCAGATGTTGACGCTCCGATCGGCCAGCGTGAACCCGCTGCGGTCGACCTCCAGGCCGCCCCTGAGGTGACCGGCGTCGGACTGGCGGTCGTCCCCGATCCAGACAACGATTGTCGCCTGCACCTGTCGGGGACGATCGCGACGAACCAGCCGATGACGGTCGAGTACCGGTTCATCGATCCGTACGGTCAGCCGTCGAACACCTACACGATCGAGGTCGACGGGACGAACACGGCGTTCTTCTCACGCCACGTCGACGTCCCGATGCTCGACTCGCCGGACCAGTCCGGCGATCTGGCGACCGAGGTGCCGGTCGCTGGTGGCATCGACGACGAAGCCTGGGCTCCCGCTGGCGACTCGGACCAGTACACCGGGACGTTCATGATCGAGACCGTCTCGCCGAACCACGAGTCGGCCGGCGACGGGTTCAGTGTCGCCTACTGCGAGGCTCCCGAGATCCAGCTTCCACCGGCCGGCGAGCGGGCGATCGACGAGCTGACGGTCGCCGTCGATCCGACCCACGTCGATCCCACTTCCGGAACTCGGGCACTCGTGCTCACGGGGACGGCAACCAAACGAAGCGGCCGCTGAGGCCGGTCGGCTGAAACGCGGATCGCCGCACGTTCGGCGGGCAGCAGAGCGGGTTCCGGGAGACCGGGACCCGCTCGATGCCGCCCGTTTCGGCGTGCGTGCGCGATCGTGACGCGCGAATATCGATGGCCGCCGTCGGCACTTGTGTCAGCAGATATCTGTATTCGGCCGACCTCTGCTGACACAGATCTCGGCCTCGAATTCTGTGTCAGCAGTATGGGCGAATCACGGGTTTGTGCCGACACGAACCAGCGGTGATCGACGGAACGGTCAGAAGAGGGTGGACGGCTCGTTGCCGGCGGGAGCGATGTCCATCGGGTCGAAGAGTTCGTCGATGTGGCGGATCGGGTGGGCGCCTCGCGCGACCAGTTCGGCGTGCGCCGGCCCGGCACCTGGCCCGGTCCACACGCCGACCGGCGACCACCCCTGCTCGAGCGTTTCGACGACACAGGCCCAGTCGTCCTTCGACCTCTTGTCGGCAGTCGCCACGAAGGTGACCGTCGACAGGGCGGCGACGATCTTCTGCCGGCCTGCCGACGCGGCCGCGGACGGTCGACTGTCGGGCGCGTACGGGCTGGCGATGCAGAGCCGTCCGTCGTGGACGAGACGGCGCACCTCCGAGCGCTTGGACACGACGTTGATCCCTGCGGCGGGCACGGCGACGACTCGACCACCGGCTCCCGCAGCGTCGATCGCGAGCTCGTCGAGGCCTGTCGCCAGTCCGGTGACGAGCGGCCACCCGTGGTCGCTGGCGGCCTGTGCGGCTGCACGGGCGACATCGAGTGCCTCGGTCGACACGTCACCTGACCCGACGATGGCCAGGCCGCCCGCGGACAGCCATTCGATCGGGCCGGCGACGAGGAGGAACGGTGGACAGCTCGCACCGAGCCGCTCGCGCAGCACGCTCGGGAACGTCGGATCGATGGCCGAGACGAGCGCGATGCCGCCGTCGGCGAGGCGTTCGCGCTCGAACGCGAACGCACGCGACGCGTCGAGCAACGTGCGGATCCGCGCGGCTTCGGGTTCCTCGACACGGCCACGGGTCATGATGGTCGGGACGTCGGCCGCCAGTAGATCGTCGAGCCGCTCGCAGTCGTCGACGAGCCGCCAGAACTCGCTCGCCGTGAACGGCTTGGCGGCCACGGTTGCCAACCGGTTCGTGAGCAGCAACGCCGCGAGACTGGTATTCGCCCCAGCGGCAGAGGTCATGTGCTTCGGCCGGTGGTGGACGCGAGGCACACCGGATGGAGCTTGCTGGCGCCGGCGCGTCGGAGGATGCCGGCCACCTCGGTGAGGGTCCAGCCGGAGTCGTAGAGGTCGTCGATCAGCAATCCGGGCCCGGACGGCGGTCTGCTGATCACCGAGAACGCACCGCTCACGTTCTCCTTCTGATGATGGCTGTTCTGCAGGGACTTCTGCGGCGGCCGGTCGTCGATCCGTACGACGGTGTCGACGTAGGGCAGGCCGATCTCGTCGGCGAGCCGTTGCGCGAAGTCGCTGACCAGATCGCCGCGGGCCGATGGCACCGCGGTGACCCACTCGGGTTCGGGATCGGGTCGCCATTCGGAGAGCAGTTGGAAGACCGCGGCGACGAGTTCGTCGTCGAACGATCCGGCCTCGAACCCTCGCTCCACGAGTGGGGCCCAGCCGGCGTCGCCCCAGCGGCAGAGCACGCGGCCGACCTCGTGTCGCTCGTCGGTCTTGATGCCCTGCTTCTTCGGGTCGATGTGGAGCGGCCGTCGCCGGAGGTAGGCGTCGGCCGCTGTCACGAGCGCAGGATCGACCGCGCCGTCGACGGGCACGCCGGTGCAGTTGTCGCAGATGCCGCACGGCTCGTCGGCCGGGTCGTCGAGCTGCGACGTGAGGAACTGCATGCGGCAACGGTCGGTGGTCACGTAGTCGAACATCAGCTGCTGTTCGTTGCGGCGGGCGCCGGTGACCGCCTCGACCCGCTCGGTCGGATAGGTCCACGGCTGCAGCGTGCGTTCGAACGTCTGCCCGCCGACACGCCGGAGCGTGCCCTCCACGTCGAGTTGCTTGAGCATGAGTTCGAGTTGGCCGCGCTTCACGTCGACCATCTCCGTCAGCTTCTGCAGCGACAGTGACCCCTCCGTGCGGTCGAACGCGGTGAGCACCGCGTCGACATCGTCCGAGGTGGGGAATGCCGTTTCGATGAACCACAGCAGAATGTCGGAGTCCTCTCTCCCGCACAGCAGCACGGCGTTGCTGGTGTCGAGGGCGCGGCCGGCACGGCCGACCTGCTGGTAGTAGCCGACGGGGGAGCCGGGCATCTGGAAGTGGATGACGAAGCCGAGGTCGGGCTTGTCATAGCCCATTCCGAGAGCGGTCGTCGCGACGAGGACCTTCAGCTCGTTGGCGAGCAGGCGCTCCTCGAGTCGCTCGCGGACCTCCGGATCGGTGGCGCCCGAGTACGACTCGGCATCGACGCCGTTGGCGCGCAGCCAGTCGGCGACGACCTCGGTGTCACGCACGGTCAGGCAGTAGACGATCCCCGAGCCCGGCAGCTGCGGGATGTGCTGGGCGAGCCACGCGAGCCGATCGGTCTGGCGGGGGAGTTGCAGCACGCCGAGGGCGAGCCCGTCGCGCCCGAGCGGGCCGCGGAACGTGGTGAGGGTCGTGCCGAGTTGTTCGGCGACGTCGTTCACGACACGGTCGTTGGCGGTGGCGGTGCACCCGAGGACGGGCACGAGACCCGATCCGAAGCCGGCGACCAGTCGACCGATCCGTCGGTAGTCGGGGCGGAAGTCGTGGCCCCAGTCGGAGATGCAGTGCACCTCGTCGATCACGACGAGGCCGGGCTTGCCACCGAGCACGGGCATCACGGCGGCGGCGAACTCGGGGTTGGCGAGCCGTTCCGGCGACACGAGCACGAGATCGACGTCGTCGATCTTCAGCCGCTCGGTCAGCTCGGCGACGGTCGTGTTCGTCGACGAGTTCACGGTCATGCACCTCAGCCCGAGGCGGCTCGCAGCGAGGATCTGGTTGCGCATGAGTGCCAGCAGCGGCGAGATCAGCAGCGTCGGCCCGAGGCCCTGTTGGCGCAGGATGCTCGTGGCCACGAAGTACACCGCGCTCTTGCCCCAGCCCGTTCGCTGGACGACGAGCACCCGCTCGCGCCGCAGGCACAACGCCTCGATCGCTTCCCGCTGCCCTTCGCGGAAGTCGGCCGTCGGATTCCCCGTGAGCGACCGCAGCGCATCGAGCAACGGGTCGGGGTGAACGGCATCCATGCAACTGAGTATGACCGAGGGGTCTGACGATCCGTTCCGCGACCCGTCCCGCCCGTCCGATGAGCGAGATCCCCTCATCCGGGGACGTGGCTCATCGCGCGGCCAGGTATCGCCGGTGCGATGAGCGAGATCCCCGTATCCGGGGATCTCGCTCATCGCTGACCCGTCAGGACAGGGGGTGGTGTTTCATCTGGGGGGAGGCGAAGACGTTGGTGATGTGCTCCCCGCGGAGGAACTCGTCGAGTCGGGCGACCTCGACATCGAGGCGTCGCCGAGCGTCGTCCGAGATCGCCTCCATCAGGATGAGCTGCACCCGCTCGTCGGCGTCCTGCACCCAGCAGCCGACGATCCGGCCGTCGACCCACACCGTGCTGCCGCCGTTGCCGGCGCGGTCGAACAGGTACGGCGTGTGCGCCGGGTCGAGGTAGAACGCTCGGCCACGACCGTGCCAACCCATCGTGGTCGGGTCGAGCGTCGGCAGGAGCGCGACCCACCGTTCGGCCTCCGCTGCGACTTCGAGGTCGGCGGTGTCGTCGGGCAGCAGCCATCCCGTCGTGCCGTCGTCCAGCACCACGGTCAGTGCCGACACGGCGGCGAGCGCGGCGCGCACCGTCCCCTTCGTCCCGCCGAGCCACCACACGAGATCGTCCTCGTTGACTGGGCCGAAGGTCCACAGCAGATGGCGGACGATCTCGGTGTAGCCGGCCTCCGACGACGTCGGGATCATCGGTTCTCCGAGCCAGCTGGCCATCGACGTCCACAGCGGTTTGGAGATCCGCCAGTGCCCGTCGTTGCCCCCTCGCACGATGTCGCCGCTCGCCGACAGGATGACGAGCAGCCGGGTCATGGTCGGAACGTCCGTCGACCATTTCGTGCCTGGGGCCGCGGTGAACGTTCCGCCGAACTCGGGGAGCTCCTCTCGCAGTTGCCTGGCCGACAGCTCGCGGCCGGTCAGGCACTCGACGATCCGCGCGGACGCCGTCTCGATCCAGTCCGGGCCCAATGTCTCCGACAGTTCGATGGCTTCCTTCGCAGTCCCGCGACGTTGGGCGTCGGCGACGCGCCGGCCCGCCGATCCGGCGACTGCCGGAACGAGGTCGCGATCGACGATCCACAACGTCCGGCGCATCGCCATCACCCGCACGATCGAACGCTCGTCGTAGATCGCCGCCGACACATCCTCGACCGTCAGCGAGCCGACCCGGGCGCGCAGGGAGAGGTACGGCGTCGTCGACTCGGTCGCGTGCCACGCGGTCATCGCCGTGGTCGCAGCGTCGATCGTGTCGAAGCGATGGTCGGGCGCCAGCCCGTGCCGCCGCCCGATCCGGGCTCGCCGGTGATCGTCGGTGGCGTGCAGCATCACGCCAGTGTGCCTCTCGATCTCGAACGAACGCGTGAACAAACTGCGGCGCAGGCCCGCAGTTTGTTCACGCGTTGGGGTCGGGGGTGCGGCTCTCAGGTGAGGATCGAACGGGTGACCTGTGGGGAACCGAGGCCGAGGAAGAAGATGCCGGGGAATCCTCGGGTCTCGAAGCCGGCGCTGGGGTTGCGTTGGAGCGTCGAGTCGGTGATGCGGAGCTGGCCGGTCCGGTTGTTCGACACGAAGAAGATCGCGCCGCCGCCCTCGCGTGCGGTGTTGTCGCGCACGATGCTGCCGACGAGATCGAGGTCGAACAGGTTGCCGTCGAGGTAGATCGCACCGCCGCTGCCGCCTCCGGGCGTGCCGGGGCGCTGCGGGTTCGCGCCCTCGCCGATCGCGTGATTGCGGGTGAACACGCTGTTGTAGACCTGCCACGAGACGCCGATGCTCGACAGCGCGGCACCGTTCGAGCAACTGTTGGCGTCGAACGTGCTCGTGGCGACGATCACCGGGCGACCGTCGAACTGGCTGAGCACCCGGAGCGCGCCGCCGCCGAGGTCGGGACCGGTCGGGTCGCAACGGTTCGAGGTGAACACGCTCTCCAACACTTTCAGTTGTCCACCGCGCACGAACACGGCGCCACCGCCTCCGCCCTCGGTGGTGTCGCCGGTGCTGTTGCCGCCGGTGAAGCGCATCCGCTGGATCGTGAGCTGCGGATGGTCCTGGTTCTGGCAGTGCGACGTGGTCCAGATCTGGGCCGGGTCGCACGTGTTCATGTAGAGGATCCGGCGCTGGTCGGCGCCGCTGAGCGTCACGCGCCCGCCACCGTCGATCACCACGACGCGGGACGTGTTGACGACCTTGGCGGTCTCGGTCATCACGATCGTGTGTGGGCTCGGCCCGCAATCGAACGTGATGACCCCGCCGAGCGCGACGGCATCGACGACCGCGCGCGACGTGCAACTCGCCGGACTGCCGGAGCCGACCACTCGGTCGGGTCGCGACGTGTCGACGAGTCGGGCTTCGGGTGGGAGTGGGACTCCGCCTGGATTGCCGGGCGCGACTGCGATCGACATCCGGCGCGCCGTTGCGGTCGCCGTCCCCGGCCCGTCGATCGGCGCCGCGTTCACTGCGGTACCGAGCGCGAGCGTCGCAGTCAACGCGCATACGATGCCGGCACCGAAGGATCGACGAGCGTTCACCGACCCAGTCTTGCCACCGCGACGGCCCGAGTCAGACCACCTCGCAGGTGATAGGGCAGGGGACCGGTGGCGGTACGGTCGAGCGGATGGAGCCGTGGGGTCGGGAACTGGTCGGTCGGATCGAGGAGCGTTGGTTCGACAGCGAGTTGTTGGCGTCGAACCCGCTCGGTGATCCGGCACGCCGCCCGGTGCTCGTCTACCTCCCACCGGGATACGACGAGTCGACCGAGCGGTATCCGTCGATCTATCTCCTCCAGGGGTTGAGCAGTCAGGTCGACATGTGGCGCAACCGGTCGGCGTTCCGGCCGAACGCCATCGAGTTGATCGATGCCCTGTTCGCCGGCGACGACACCGAAGTGGGGGCGCCGCCTCCGTGCGTCGTGGTGATGGCCGACTGTTGGACGAGCCTCGGCGGCAGCCAGTTCGTCGACTCGCCCGGCACGGGCCGGTACCACTCCTATCTGTGTGACGAGATCGTGCCGTGGGTCGACCGTGAGTTCCGCACGCTCCCCGAAGCCGCGCACCGTGGCATCGCCGGCAAGTCGAGCGGTGGGTACGGGGCGATGATCACCCCGATGCTGCGGCCCGACCTGTTCGGCGGGCTGGCCACCCACGCGGGCGACGCGCTGTTCGAGGCGTGCTTCCTGCCCGAGTTCCGCGCCGCCGCCCGCGACCTGCGCCAGTACGACGGATCGTTCGAGGCGTTCTGGTCCGACTTCCACTCGCGGATCGCCCTGACGAAGGGTTCGGACATGAACCTGGTCAACGTCGGGTGCATGGCGGCGTGCTGGTCGACCGATCCTGACGGCACGGTGCACTACCCGTTCGACGTGCGCACCGGCCAGCTGGACGACGAGGTGTGGGCGCGCTGGTTGGCCTGGGATCCGGTGCGGATGGTCGAAGGCCACGTCGAGGCACTCGCCGGCCTCCGGGCGATCTACGTCGATGCCGGCAATCGCGACCAGTACTACCTCGACCTCGGCGCGCACGCCTTCGTCGATGCGCTGCGGGCCAACGACATCGAGCCGACGTTCTTCGAACTGTTCGACGGCACTCACTCCGGCATCGAGTACCGCTACCCGATCGCGATCCGCCACCTGGCCGAACGACTCGGCGCTTAGCTCCCCGGGCCAACGATCACGCCGTGGGTCGGGCCTGCATCGACATGGCTCGTCGTCGGGTGCGTTGTCAGATGAGGTCGAGGGGATGATTGCACGTCGTGCGAGCGGTCCTCAGGCGGCGACGCGGCGGAGGAAGTCGTCGAACAGCGGGACGCTGAACGCGGTGTCGCCGTGGGCCGGGCTGTAGATCATGCCTTTGGCGATGAGGCCGGCTCGGCGGGGTGCGACGGCTTCGACCCGGACCCCGAGTTGGGCGGCGATGTCGCCGGAGCGGTGGGGGCCGGGGCCGAGGTCGGCCATGGCGTGGAGATAGGCGCGCTCCTTGGGGGTCAGCCGGTCGAGGCGGACGAGGAAGAAGTTGCGGTCGAGTTGATCCATCACCGACTGCTGCACGGCCAGCACGTCGTCACGGGTGATCGGCGATCCGGGTGCCGCGTTCCACACGTGGTAGCCCCACTCCTGGAGGAAGTACGGGTAGCCGTGAGCGAGCTCGACGAGGAGGTCGAGCGCGTCCGGTTCGTAGTCGACGTCGAGGGCGTTGGCGGGAATCGCCAGCACGGCTGCAGCGTCGTCGGCGGTGAGGGTGCCGAGGATCGGGAAGTCGAAGAGGCGTTCGGCGTACGACTTGGCCTGGCCGGCGAGACCGGGCAGCTGCGGGAGGCCGGCGCCCACCACGACGACGGGCAGGTCGAGCTGGTTGGTGCGGTGGATGGCAGCGATCAGTGCGCCGAGTTCGATCGCGGACAGGTACTGGACCTCGTCGATGGCGACGAGGAGACCGGTGCGGTCGGCGGCGACCGCTTGGCCGACGGCCACGAGGAGGTCGGTCAGATCCTCCGACAGCATGCCGGAGTCGGCCTCGCCGGCGATCGGATCGACGCTGATCGACACCGAGCCGCCGTCGGGGAGTTGCCACGTGAACGAGCGCAGCACGCCGAGCGCTCGGGTGACGAGCCGCTTGGCCGGCCCGCTGCCGTCGAGCTGCAGGAGCGCCTTGCGGAGGCGGGCGGCCAGGAGCGTGCGGAAGTCGCCCGTCTCGGGTGCCTCGATGTAGGCAACGTGCATGCCCTCCTGCGCGGCGATCTCCGTGAAGCGGTTGAGGAGCACGGTCTTGCCGACGCCGCGCAGCCCGATCGGGATGTAGCTCTTGCCCGGCCTGCCGTCGAGGGCGCGGCGGATGGTCACCCCGAACGCGTCGATGAGCTCGTCGCGGCCGAGCATGGCCGGTGGCGTGGTCCCGGCGCCGGGTCGGTAGGGGTTCTCGAGCGGATCCATCTCAACAGACCTTACTTAAAGTTATCCGTCTTATGTTTGCTCGCTAAAGCTCTGTCCATACCTCCATTGTGACCAGGGGGTGTGTCGGTCCCATCTCAGCCGTGCCAGGTGGTCGGTGTCACACTGTGCCGGGCGGCATCGATCGGGTCTCTGAACAAGAGCTGGACAGGAGCAACGTGACAGCCGACGAAATGGTGCATCGAGATTCACGACTCTGGCGCGTGCGCTGGGCGGCGGTCGGCGCGGCGATCGCCGTGGCGCTCGGCGGCGGTGGCGTGTTCATCGCCGGCGCGGTGAACGGGCCGGCGTCGTCGGTCGTGACGATCGATCCAGTGCGGATCCTCGACACCCGCGATCCGGTGGACCTCGGGCTGGCAGGCCCGTTCGTCTCGCCGGTGTCCCAGAAG
The DNA here is from genome assembly GCA_031398325.1 of Actinomycetes bacterium. Lineage (GTDB taxonomy): Bacteria > Actinomycetota > Acidimicrobiia > Acidimicrobiales > Ilumatobacteraceae > Sva-07. Next base: position 3,064 of record JANNNB010000059.1, on the reverse strand, counting down.
CTGGGCATCGTCGGTGGCGCGGTGCCGGGCGGAGCGACGGGTGTGCTGTTGAACGTGACGGTGGTTGCGCCGTCGGCGGCAGGATTCCTGTCGGTGCGTCCCGGTGACGCGTCGGGCGCGCCGGCGACGTCGTCGTTGAACGTGGCGGCGGGCGACATCGTGCCCAATGCCGTGCAGGTGGCACTGCCGACCGGCGGGCCGAACGCCGGCCAGATCGACATCACCTACGACGCCTACGGCACGGTGGGCGCAACGGCTGATGTGCTGATCGACGTCGTCGGCTACTTCGTCGCCGGCGGCCCGGGCGGATCACCCAGCGGAACTGCGCCGCGTGGGTTGTCGGCCTGGGACGTGATCCCGCCGTCGGTGACCGTCACCGGGGAGGTGGCCTGGGACAGCCACAACGCCGAATCGGCGGTCGGTCAGGACCTGATCGTCGCCCAGCTTCCCGGTGTGGCGCCGGTGCGACTCGTGTCGGGCAGCGTGAATTTCAGTGCCACGTCGGGCTCTGTGGGCGATGCCGACACGACGTGCAACGGCACGGTGGCCTCGCCGAGCGCGCCGAGCGGCAAGGTGTGCGTGTACCTCGCCGGATCGGACGGCATCGTCCCGGGGACGCTCCAGGGCATCGAGAGCTTCCTGCCGACGCGCGGGTTCGCGATCGTCTGGACGCCCGACGGCACCAACGGCGACGCGTACCTCAACGCCACCTGGGCCTACACCGCTCCCTGACCTCGCCGTCCGGACCTGTCACAGCCCTGCGACAGAATCTGGGCATGGCGATGTACCACACGACGAACGGCGGGGGAGTCCGCCGGTGATCTACCTCGACGACGTACCGGAGGACATCGAGGCCGAGCTCCGCGCGATCTGTCTGCAGTTGCCCGACGCATACGAGGAGACGGCCTGGAAGGGCACACGGTGGATGGTGCGCAAGAAGTCGTTCGCCCACGTGTTGGGTGTGGTCGACGAGACGAGATTGCCGGGTGGTGCCGACCCTCGTTCTGCCGACCTCGACGTGATGTTGTCGTTCCGTGCGGCGCCCGACGAACTCGACGTGTTGCGCAACGCCGGCCATCCGTTCTTCTACCTCGGCTGGGGTCGCGACGCGATGGGCATGGTGCTCGACGCGGACACCGACTGGGACGAGGTGCGCGAGTTGGTGACCGAGAGCTTCTGCGTGCTGGCCCCGAAGAAGCTCGTTGCACTGATCGATCGGCCGCCTCCCGTGGCCGCCGACCCAGCCTGAACCCGATTCGACCCCGATCTCAGACGAGTTCGGCGATCATCGCGGCGGCGCAGCGGGCACCGTCGGACTCGACGTCGCGGTAGTGCACGGTGGTGCCGATCGCCCGGACCATCGCGTCGGCGAGCGCGTCGGGATCGGTCGTCGTGAAGTCCATGTACGTGCCGGCGCCGTACTGGTCGAGGCGGTGGCGCACGTGGAAGTTCTGCTCGAAGTGATGGGTGAGCGGGAAGTAGAGGAACGGACGCTTGGCGGCGGTGAGTTCCATGGTGCTCGTGAGACCACCCTGGACGATGGCGAGATCGCAGACGGCGAGATGGCGGTGGAGCCGGTCGACGTACCCGTGCACGTCGAGACCGGGCTGAGGGGGGAGCGAGTCGGGGTCGATGCGCGGTCCGGCGACGACGATCGTGCGCAGTGCGGGCACGCGGCGCCGGGCGATCGTGTGGGCGGCGATCGCCTTCTCCAACAGGTCGTGGCCGACGCCGGATCCTCCGACAGTGACGATGCAGACGAGCTCGTCGTCGCGGTAGCCGAGCTCGTGGCGCCATTGCGCGACCTCGTCGGCGGTGGGCGGTGAGAACCCGGAGATGTAGCCGGAGAAGTCGAAGTGGGCCTCGGTCCAGCCGCGGATGGTCGGCAGGTCGGGCCCGAACGAGTCGGGCACCAGGTCGTCAGGGTTGCCGACGAAGATCGACCGGTCACGAATCCGCGGGAAGTTAGCGACGTGCTCGATCATCTCGGCGTTGTAGTCGGCGGTGAGGAACGCTTCGTGGTCGCCGCCGTCCGGCATCGGCAGGTAGCCGACGAAGTCGGTCAGCCACACGTGCGCGCCGCGCTTGAGTTCGGGGTTCTCGTGCCAGAAGTGGTCGACGTCCCATGCCTCGTCGCCGACCACCAGGTCGTACATCCCGTCCTCGACGACCTCCTGGAACAGCATGAAGTTGGCGACGAGGATCTCGTCCATCCGGCGGAGCGCCTGGAAGCAGTGGAGGTCGTGGCCGCACGCCTCGGATGTGAAGTGTCCGGACTCGGAGGCGAGCCATTGGCTGGCCGGGTGGATCGTCTCGCCTTCGCGTTCGAGCACCGCCGTGACGGGGTCCTGTGCGAGCCAGTCGACCTGGAGGTCGGGCTCGAGTTGGCGCAGCTCGTCGACGATGGCGAGGTCGCGGCGGACGTGGCCGAGGCCGATCGGCGACGACACGTAGAGGATCTTCTTGCGGCGACTCGCGCCGCGGGTCCATGTGTGGCTGGTCATCGGTTTCCACTGTTCATGCCGGGACACGTTCGGTGAACTCGCGCACGAGCAGGTTGAACCGCACGGGGTCGCGCAGGTTCGGGATGTGACCGGACCCGGCGAACGTCACGAGCGTGCCGTTCGTCATCCGGGCGGCTTGGACCCCGGCCTCATGGGAGACGACGCGGTCGTCGTCGCCGTGGATCACCAGAGTCGGGCAGGAGACCTCGGCCAGGATCCTCCGGAGCCGTTGTCGGTCGGTCGGGCGTGCCGACTCGGCTTCAAGGATGTCGGCGTCGGTCTCGGCGGCCCATCCGACGGCGTCCTCGCGTGCCTTGGTCGAGTGCGGTTCGGAGAAGCACTGGTCGAAGAACCAGCGCGCGAACTCGTCGTAGTGGGCGTGCCAGTAGGCGAGGTTGTAGTGCTGCCAGCCGTCGGGATGTTCTGGTGCCGGCTCGAGGAAGTGTTCGAGCGGGCCCGCCCGTTCCGGCGGCATCGGGGCGATGGGGAGCGAGGAGCCGACCAGGACCAGCCCGGCGACGAGTTCGGGTCGCAGCGTCGCCAACTCGACCGCGTATTCG
>JANNNB010000052.1:0-1876 GCA_031398325.1 Actinomycetes bacterium | reverse complement strand
GCCACGATGGCCATCGCTGCTGCGTTCCCATCGAGCGTCTACTACGGGGCCATCTTTCCGATCTCGATCGTCGTCGCGGCAATGTTGCTCGCGCTGGTCTGTGTCGATCGGCAGCGATGGCTCCTCGCTGGCTGTTGTGGCGCCTTCGCCGCAGTCGTGTATCCGTCCGGCGTCGTGATCGGCGTCGTCGCGCTCGTCCCGTTGCTGTCCAGCGTCGTCGGTGACGCGCGGTCGAGGGTCCGGGCTGCAGCTCTCGTCGGAGTGCCGATCGCCGTCGGGTACGCACTCGTGCTCGCCAACTTCCAGCGGGCGACCGGCTACTGGAACGCGTGGTTCAAGACCCAGTCCAGCTATGACTTCGACCGTACGTTCCCGCTCGAGACGGTCGCGCGCCAGATCGGGCACCTCGGCGACGATGTGATCCCGGGGGTCATCGGCGTCCAGACGATGCTGGTGATGGTGATGGTCGTAGCGGCGGGGTACGTCGTCGTGTCACGACGGCACGATCTCTCACTGGGGGAGCGAGGTGCTGCCCTCGTCGTCGCGATGTTGTGGGTCATCCCGCTCACGCTCGGTGGCGACCTGTCGCTCTATCGGGCCGAGTCGCTCTTGCTTCCGGTCGTCGTGTTGCTCGTTCGATTGCGAGCATGGCTGCTCACCGGACTCGCGGTGGTCTGCATCGTCGTCGGTTACGAGATGGCGCAGCTCTTCTTCGACAACATCTTGATCTAACTCGTCGGACGATCACACATGAGCGCTGTGCCATGCGTACGCGGTCGAGATGATCTCGTCGAGGCCGTACTGGGCCGTCCATCCGAGTGTCGCCTTGGCGAAGGCGGGGTCGGCGTAGGTGGCGATGGGGTCGCCCGGCCGGCGGTCGACGATCTCGTGGGGCACGGTGCGTCCCGAGATGCGTTCGGTCGTACCGATCACCTCGAGCACCGACGAGCCGGTTCCCGTTCCGAGGTTGATCTCGACGGTGTTGCCACCGGCAGACAGGTAGTCCAGCGACCTGACGTGGGCGTCCGCGAGATCGTCGACGTGGATGTAGTCGCGGATGCAGGTGCCGTCGGGGGTGTCGTAGTCGTCGCCGAACACGCTCAACTTCCGGTCGCCGAGCAGCGCAGCCTTCATCGCAAGTGGGATGAGGTTGAGGCTCTGGCTCCAGTCCTCGCCGATGCGCCCGTCGAAGCTTGCTCCTGCGGCGTTGAAGTAGCGCAGGCTCACCGAACGGACGCCGTGTGTCGTCCCGTACCACCGCAGGATGCGCTCGACCGTCGCCTTCGTCTCGGCGTACACGCTTTCCGGCTGAATGGTTGCGGCTTCCGTGACCGGTACCTGATCCGGGGTGCCGTACACCGAGCACGACGAGGAGAAGACGACTTCACGCACTCCTGCGGCGTTGCAGGCCTCGATGAGTTCGACCGTGCCCGCAACGTTGTTCCGCCAATACTTCGCCGGGTCGACCATCGATTCGCCGACCGACTTGTACGCGGCGAAGTGAACCACCTGCTGCACGTCGTACTCGCGGCACGTCGCTGTGACGAGGTCGGCGTCCTCGATCCGACCGACGACCAGCGGCGCGTCGAGGACCGCTTGCTCCTGACCGAGCTCGAGCGAGTCGAGCACGACGACCTCGCGCCCGCCGGCTCGTAGCTCCCGCACGGTGTGGGAACCGATGTACCCGGCACCGCCGGTGACGAGGGTGGTCATGGCTCTTCGGGCCTCGAATCGTTCAGGCGGGGACGGTGAGGCCGGCTTTGGCGGCTTCGATGGTGAGGTCGTGGGTGACCATCATCTTGATCAGGGTGGGGAAGTCGACTTCTGGTTCCCAGCCGAGCACGTTCTTGGCTTTGGACGGGTCACCGATGAGCAG
>JANNNB010000019.1:0-2862 GCA_031398325.1 Actinomycetes bacterium | reverse complement strand
GATCAGCAGCGGGAAGAACAGTGCGAAGTTGAAGAGCGCGAGCACAGCGGTGGTTGCCCACTCGCGACCTCGCGGCCGCCAATTCGACTGCCATCGGCCGGCGAACAGCAGCACGAGGCCAGCGGGCAGCACCCGGATCGTTGCGACCAACAGTGGTCGGCCGTCAGGCAGCAACTCCGTGACGGTGACATACGTCGTGCCCCAGGCGATCGGTGCGAGCGCCGTTACAGCGGCGGCGCGATGTGGACGGGTCATCTCCATGTTCAGTATCTTAACATTAAGATACTGAACATGGAATAGCTCGGGTCAATTTCTCCTAGTCTGCGGTCTGTGCCTCGCGAACTCGACACCGTTGATCGGATCACCCGACAGTGGAACACCGTCCGCCCCGACCTCGACGTCTCCCCGATGGCGGTGATCGGTCGAATCTCCCGCCTGTCACGGCTCGTCGACCGGCGGCTCGAGGAGAACTTCGCCAACTTCGGCATCGAGAGCTGGATGTACGACGTCATGGCCACGCTGCGCCGCGCCGGTGAGCCGTTCGAACTCACTGCCGGCGATCTCGTCCAACAGGCCATGGTCACGACAGGCGCCATCACGAACCGGATCGACAAGCTCGAAAAGCGCGGCTTCGTCGAGCGAGCGAGTGCGAACGACCGGCGCAAGGTGATCGTGCGGCTCACGCCCGCAGGCTTCGACACCGTCGAACGGGTGGTGGAGGCCCACCTCGACGGCGAACGCGAGCTGCTCGCCGCCCTGTCAACGCGGCAGCGCGATGAGCTCCAGAAGCTCCTGCGTGCCATGTTGATATCGCTCGGCGACGTACCGGCGGACTGATCGATCTCACGTGCACGGCGTGCCCATATGTCCCGTCGATGGAGCCGGAGAGCGGCAACGATGACGGCTTCTACGGCATATCCGACGACGAAGCCGAGGGCGGTTCAAACGGTGATTCGACGGTGTCGGGCCGGAGCTGAACCCGGCGGAGGAGTTGGGCGTTCAGTGCGACGACGATCGTGGACAGGCTCATGAGGGCTGCCCCGACGGCGGGGGACAGGGTGATGCCTGCCCAGGCGAGGGCGCCGGCGGCGAGTGGGATGGCGACGATGTTGTAGCCGGCGGCCCAGGCGAGGTTCTGGATCATCTTGCGGTAGCTGGCCCGTGAGAGTCGGATGACGCTGGCGACGCTGCGCGGGTCGCTGGAGGCGAGCACGACACCTGCGGATTCGATGGCGACGTCGGTGCCGGCGCCGATCGCGAGGCCGACGTCGGCGCGGGCGAGAGCGGGGGCGTCGTTGACACCGTCTCCGACCATGGCGACGGTGGTGCCGCGAGCTTGGAGTGTGGCGACGGCGTGGTCCTTGTCCTCGGGGAGGACTTCGGCGAACACGTTGGCAATGCCGAGTTCGAGTCCAACCGCTTCGGCGACCTGGCGGGCATCGCCGGTGATCATCGCCACATCGACACCCATCTCGCGCAGCTCCGCGATCGCTTGGCGGGCTTCAGGGCGGATCTCGTCCTCGAGCGCCAGCGCTCCAATGATCTCGGTGTTCGTGGTGAGGTACAGCACCGAGGCGCCGCGCCGTTCCCAACCGGTGACGTCGTCACGTAGCGAGGGCGGGATTTCGAGTTGACGCTGGCGGAGCAGGGCCGGGCCGCCGACGGAGTAGGTGATGCCATCGACGTCGGCGGACACGCCGCGACCGGTGATCGACCGGAAGCCCGATGCCCTCACGACGCTCTGGTGCCCTGCTGCCGCGACGATCGCGCGAGCAAGAGGGTGTTCACTTTCGGCCTCGACGGCGGCGGCAAAACGAAGCACGGCGTCGGCGTCGAATCGGTCGGTGCCGGCGACGCCGCGAACGGCGTGGGCGCCCTTGGTGAGCGTGCCGGTCTTGTCGAACAAGACGGTGTCGATCGAACGCATCCGCTCCAGAGCGAGGCGGTCCTTGACGAGGATCCCGGCCTTGGCCGACACCGCGGTCGACAGGGCGATCACCAGTGGGATCGCCAGGCCGAGCGCGTGCGGGCAGGCGATCACCAACACGGTCACGGTGCTCGTGATCGCCGTGTCGAGGTCACCGACCGCCCACCACACGAAGAACGTGACTGCCGCCGCTGCGACGGCGATGTAGAAGAGCAGCGCCGCGAACCGGTCAGCGAGCACCTGAGCACGGCTCTGGCTGGCCTGGGCGTCGGCGACCAGCCGTTGAATCCCGGCCAGGGCGGTGTCGTCGCCGACCGCATCCACACGCACCCGGATCGAACTGTCGGTCGACACGGTCCCCGCCACGACGCGGTCACCGACTGAACGGCTCACGGGCTTGGACTCGCCGGTGATCATCGACTCGTCGAGTTCGGCCTCACCATCGACGATCGCACCGTCGGCGGGCACACGTGCGCCCGGGCGCACCAGCACGACATCACCGACTCGAAGCTCTCCAGCGGGCACCGAGCGAGTCGTGTCGTCGGCGACCAACTCGGCTTCATCTGGGAGCAGGGCGGCGAGCGCGTCGAGGGCGTTGCGTGCCTGACCGATCGCCTTCATCTCCTGCCAGTGGCCGAGCAGCATGATCGTCACCAGTGCCGCCAGCTCCCACCAGAACTCGAGGTCGAGCCCGTCCAGACTCGTCGCCATCGACGCCGTGTAGGCGACCACGATCGCCATCGAGATCAGCAGCATCATCCCCGGCTGGCGATCACGTACCTCGGCGACACCGCCGGCGAGGAACGGCCAGCCACCCCACCAGAACACGATCGATCCGAGCACCGGCCCGTACCACGCCATCAACGGAAGATCGAGCGAGTAGCCGAACCACTCCATCACCATCTCGCTCGTGACCACGAGCGGGATCGTGAGCG
>JANNNB010000001.1:0-12976 GCA_031398325.1 Actinomycetes bacterium | reverse complement strand
GCTCGCCGTCGTCCTCGTCGCGGGGGTGGTGCTCGGGTTGCTCGCCGCATGGATCCCGGCCCGCCGATCGACCCGGCTGGAAGTGCTCGAATCGATCCAGGCGACCTGAGTGCGACACGGCGGAGGTGACTCCGGCGATCTACGCTGAACAGCCATGCCCGGCGATGCGTACGACACGATCAAGCGGTTCTGGGAGATCCAGGACGAAGGCGATTACTCACAGCTGGCGTCGCTCTTCGCCGACGAGGCGGTCCTCGTCGACCCGGTCTTCGGGACCTTCACGGGCGGCGACGCGATTGCCGGGTTCATGCAGCGGATGAACGTGGAGATGGCCGCGCGCGGCGCGAGCTTCCGCCTCGTCGAGCTGGCCGGCGACGACACGACTGCCTGGGCGCAGTGGGAGGCGACCACGTCGGCAGGTCCGCGCACCGGCGTCGGCGTCTACCGCGTCAGCGACGGCAAGCTCACCTACTACCGCGATTACATGAACGCCCACTGATCCGTGACGCCCGTTGAGCCCTGAACGCCCGCTGCGGGCGCGTCAGAGTGCTGCGCCGATGCCACCGGCGAGTGACTGGAGGGTGAGCAGTCCCACGCCGAGCCCCATCAGCACGAGGAGACCGACCACCCACCTCGGCAGCGTTCGGCCCGCCCGGGTCGAGTTCGAGACGAGGGCGATCAACGGCATGGTCATGATCGTGGCGGCGTGCAGCAGCCCCATCGTGAGGAGAAGGCCGCCGACCCGCACGGACATGTCCTCGATCTGGTCGCCGACCACGATCAGCGATCGTCCGAACTCGAACGACGCCGTGAGGAGGATGTACCCGGTGAACACGAGCGCGTACGCCACATCGAGCAAGCGAAGCAACGAGGTCGGCATGGCTGGCGTCGCTCGCCACAGGTCGTGCGCGTATCCCCGTCCGAAGCGTTGGATCGCCGGGCCGAGGACCACCGCGAGGAACGCCAGGGCGATGGTCTCGACCAGCTCCATCGCTGCAGGCCGAACCTGCGCGCCGAAGGGGGAGTCGGTGACGTTCAGCAAGACCACTGCGAGGAGGACCGCCGCCATTGCCACGATCCCGCCGGCCACCCTCACGACCCGACGACGATGGACCCGGTCCTCCTCGATCGAGTGCACGACGCGGGCCCAGAGGTCGGGGCTCGGTTCGACGTCGTCGGTCGCTCGCAGGGCGTGCAGGAGGCGCTGCTCGACGTTCACTGCGACTGCTCCAGTCTCGATTCGAGTGCGGCCAGCCCGCGACGGCAATGGGTCTTGACCGAGTTCGCCGAGATCCTCAACGTCTCGGCGACCTCGGCGATCGACAGCTCTTCGTAGTAGTGCAGCACGAGGCACGCTCGCTGACGACCGGGCAAGGTGCGCAGCGCCTCCAACACCTCGTCGACCGCTTCGTCGCGGACCGCCCGCTCGTCCGGCTCCGTGGGCGCCGGCGGTGGGGCAGTGCTGGCCCGATGACGCAGGGACATCAGCCCTCGACGATTGTGGTCGCGGGCCAGGTTGATCACGATCGAACGCAAGAACGCAGGGGCCCGGCCGACATCCCGAATCGAACCGGCCGACCGGTGGAGGCGGATGAACGCTTCCTGGACGAGGTCTTCGGCTGCGTCCCGATCGTCGCAGAACACGCGGGCGAGACGCACGAGGGATGCCCCCTGTTCGGCGAACATCTGCGCAACGAGCGCGTCGGCATCGACGATCCCCGGGGTGACGGCCAGAGTGGCGTCGAACGACACGTGACGGTCGCCGCGAGCGGCGTCAGGCGGCCCGAGGTCCGGCGACGTCGTCGTCGAGTTGTCGGTTGAGGGTGAAGATGCGGCCGATCACCGGCAGCGTGAGCACGTTCAGCCCGTGCAGGAGCCCCATCAGCAGGAGCAGCCCTCCGATGCGGACCACCGATCCCTGGAGCTGTTCGGCGTTCACCTGTTCGTCCCATCCCGTGTCGGGCTCCCACTTGATCGAGAAGAGGATGTAGCTGCCGAAGATGAGGTAGTACGCGAAGTCCATGAGTACCAGGTAGCTCTTGCCCGTTCGTGGGTTCACACGGAACACGTCGGCCGCGTACGACTTGCCGTACCGCTTGATGAGCGGACCGAGAATCGCGATGACGGCGATCATCACCGCAACGGTGATCAGCTCCAATACCCACCAGTCCATGCATGCCCCCTGTGTTCGCCCGGATGTTCAGAACAGACGATCGAATCGCCACGCCGGGTGACATGACGAGCGAACAATTTCTTCGATCCTGCGCTCGGTGGGTGCCGCTGTCGAGAGGATTCTCGGAGCGATCGCGTGCGAGTGGATCAGACCTCGTTCTCGTGTCGCCCGCCGGGGGTCTTCGAACGTCTGTCAGACAACCGCACGTTCATCGAAACGGAGCAACCATGACCGACCTGACCACAACTGCCTACCGCTTGACACCCACTCGTACGCCTCGTCCGATCGTGTCGACGCTCGGGATCGGCGTCCTCGGCGCCTTCGCGCTCGGCACGGTCGCCCGCGGATGGATGCGACTGATCTCCGAGGAGCCCGAGTTCTCCTGGAGCGGCACCCTGTTCATCGTGATCGGGTTCACGATCTTCGGACTGGGGCAGTCGATCGTCGCCGTCGCGAGGAGCAGAGTGCAGGCCAGATGGAAGCTGACCAGTGTCCGGATCCTCGGCGCCGTGACCATGCTCCCGCTGTTCGTCGGAGCCGGGATGCTGATGTTCCCCACCGTCATCGGCGGCGGCCTTGCAACGGCGCGAACCGACTGGCGCAAGATCACTCGCTTCCTGTTCGGGATCGTGGCGGTTCTGCCGGTGCTCGTCGTCGGCTCGGGCCTGATCAGCTCGTTCGGCTGGTCGCTCCGGTCGGTGGCCGGGTTCGTGCAGATGCTCGCGATCTATGCCGCGATCGTCTGGGCGACACGGTTCACGCTGGCCCCGCAACGCGACGGGTGGCGCCTGTCGCGCCGGGCCAAGGTCGTGGCTGCGGTCGGCGTCGTTGCGTGTGCTTCGTTGCCGATGGTCGCCAGTGTCGGCCTCGGGTAGGCACGGTCTCTGATGGCTCGGCGAGGTGGGCGCCGGCGTTCGCCAATGGGACGGTCAGCCAATCGGACGGTCACCAGTGCGAGGTGCCTGGTCCGCCCTTGAACGGGCCGGTGACGTTGGCAGTGATCCACCCACCGTAGAAATTGCCTTCGTTCGGTTCAACGCGCTCGTCGTCGACCCAGCACTCGTCGAACCGCTGCGCGTAGAACGCCCATCGACCGGCGAGTTCCGAGTAGCTCGGTACGGGATCGGCGTACATCCACGCCGCGTCGGCGACGAGCACCGCCCCATCGGCGTCGATCAGGTCGGCATACGTTGCGACTCCTTTCCACTCGCACACGGTCCGGCGCGCCGAGGGTCGGAGCCGGGCCATGTCGACGTGGCCCGGGTCGACGTAGTAGGCGGGAGGCTGGCTCGTCTCGAGGACCCGCACGGCCGACGGGGAATCGACGATGGTGTGTCCCTGGTGGACCACGCGGATGCGCCACTGGACGAGCTCGAGTCGTGGCGGGCGGGGATAGTCCCACACCGACTCGTATGGCTTGCCGTTCGGCGAGACGGGCTCGGTCACGTCACTCCGCCGCCGGGTGATCGTCGGCGGACTCGGCGAGCAGGTGCTCAGCGCCGGCCTGCGTGAGCAACCGGTGAGCGGCCTCGGAGGGATTGCGGAGCTCGAGGGAGCCCCCGTCCTTTGTGAGCTCACCGCGCGCTTGGACGAGGATGCGCAGCGACGACGAGTCCATGAACTCGACACCGAACAGGTCGAGCACGATCATCTGCCTCGGTCCCATGTTGGGCTCGATGACGTCGCGGAGTCGTTCGCACGCATCGAGGTCGACCTCACCTCGGACATAGATGACCAACGAGGAACCCTCTTGCACGACTTCGGTCGAGAAACCTGACGACACCGAGCCATGGTAACGGCCCGGCCGCTGCCCTCCGGAGACCGTGGGCAGCCGGGTACGCGTCGGAAGCGCGGGGCGACTGCGGGCGCGCGTGTGGGATGCTCGGCCGATGGACCTACCGGCGAGCGTGATGACACTCACCGGGGCTGCCTCCGTTCGCGAACTGGGCGAGGGTCATCAGTCCCGTGTCTTCGAGTTGACGATGGCCGACCGCCCGCGCTTGGTGGCCAAGGTGGTCGACGCTGCCGCCGTCGACGCGGACATCGTGATCGCCCGTGTCGACGCCGTTGCCGAGCTCGCAGACATCGATGCTCGGGTGTGCCGCCCGGTCGCGATCGCGCGCCGCCTGGTCAACCCGATCAGCGATGACGACGGCGGATCGTGGTTGCTGTTGTGCTCGGAGTTCGCAGACGGAGTGGCGTTCGACGTGACCGCTACCGGCGACGCCGCGCTGATGGGCGCCACGCTCGCCGGTCTGCATCGCTCACTGGCGCTGGTTGTGCAGCGAGGCATTCCCGAGGTGGCCGCACTCAGGACGGTCGGATCGGAGCTGGGCGGTGATGTGCAGCTCCTCCACGGCGACTTCAACACAGGCAACCTCCGCCGGCGGGGCGCGACGGTGAAGGTGTTCGACTTCGAGGACTGCGGCTACGGACCGCGCGCCTTCGAGATCGCGAATGCGCTCTACATGGTGCTGTTCACGGAGACGATCGACGGTAGGGCCGCGCAATATCCCGAGTTCGAGGATGCGTTCCTGGCTGGGTACGCCGCCGAGGACTCCTGCGACGTCGATCGGCATGCGGTCGACGGCTTCCTCGATCTGCGAGTGCTCGCCCTCGAACGCTGGCTCGACGACCTCCCGACAGCACCGATCGGGATTCGAACGGCGACACCCGAATGGCACGAGACGTTGCGATTCTTCACCACCAGCTATCGACGCCGACAGGATGACCTGCGCGACGCCGGACCGCGCGACTGAGCCCAGGGACGACCGACCGGCTGGCTGAGGAGTCCCCGGTCGGGCAGCTCCGCGTCACTACGGTTCGACGATGGCCGTCAGCAAGCCCCGCCAGGCACGGGCCGCCAAGCGCCGTCAGCGACGGATGAAGCGGGTCGAGCACGATCTGACGGTCGAACAGTGGGCCGTCGTTCAGGAGGCGTGGGGTGGCTGCGCCTACTGTGCAGCGAACGACGTGCCCATGCAGCGCGACTGCGTGCTGGCTCTCTCACGCGGCGGTCGATACACGCTCACGAACGTCGTGCCGGCATGCGCTTCCTGCAACGCCAGCAAGTGCAACGACGAAGTCACCGGGTGGCTCCGCCGCAAGCGCCTGGACGAGCGGGCGTTCCTGCTGCGGTACGCCGAGATCCGAACTGCGCTCGAACAGCGATTTCCCGTCGAGACCCCCGGGGCGGTCCCGGGACCTACGACTGCACCGCGGGGGCTGCTGTCGTAGGCTCATCACATGGAGCTGCCCGACGCGGTCAAGGATTTCCAGATGCAGACGATGAACCTCGTCCACCGAGGCCTGCTCGCGGTGTCGGGCGGTCGAATCGGATCGACGATGGGCAACATGCCCGTGTACAAGGTCACGACGACCGGTCGTACCTCGGGCAAGCCGCGAACCGTGATGTTGACGTCACCGGTCCGCGACGGCGACACGGTGGTTTTCGTCGCGTCGAAGGGGGGCGACGACCGCGATCCCGATTGGTATCGGAACATGGTGGCCAACCCGGAGTTCACCGCTGAACTCGTGGACGGTGGCGGGCCGGTCACGCTCGTCGCGCGAACAGCGTCAGCCGCGGAGAAGGACGAGCTCTGGCCCAGGATCGTCGCCGCATACAAGGGTTACGGCGGGTACCAGGGCAAGACCGAGCGGGACATTCCCGTCGTACTGGCCGAACCACCCGCCGGCTGAGCGACCGGCCTACACGGCGCCGGTCACGTCGACGATCAGATCGGTGGCCGCCTCGGCAACCACCAGGCAGACCGTGCCGGTCGGGCTGAGGGCCACGAACGAGGCGTTCGCCCGTGGGGTGTCAGCCAGGTAGTTGAGTGACGACACGTTCGGTTGCGTGCCACCGCAGGGCCATGCCGTGACGTAACCCGTGCCGGCCGCGTTGGTCGCAGTGAGGTTGAGCATCACCCCGACGGCCGTGGCGGGAACCCCACCTCGGCCGGCGACCGGCAACTCGAGCACCTGGCCGGGCTGACGCTGGCCGCCGTTGCTGAACTGACCGTCGACGGTTGGTGCGTTACGGGTGTCGAGCAGACGGGCGGGGACGAGGGCCCCGTAATCGCTGCCCGGCGGGAACGCACCATTGACGTCGACGACGAGATGGGTGCTCGCCTCACCGACGTACAGGCACACCGTGCCCGTGGCGCTGAGCGCGCTCGTCACCGCGTTGGGGATGTTCTCCCCGACCGTGAAGTTCACGCTCGACGCCAGCGGTTGCGGAGCATCGCACGGCCAGGCCGTGACGTAGCCCGTACCGTCGGCGCCCGTCGTGGTGACGTTGAGCGCCGCCGTCTCGGCGTCGTCCGGCACACCACCGCGGCCGGCGACCGTGATCTCCCAGACCGAGCCGGCAGCCCGCGGGCCGCCGCCGAGGAACTGACCGTCGAAGGTGACGGCGGCCGCGCGGCTGTCGGCGAGGCGGGCGGGGTTCAGCGGGAGGTAGCCGCTGTCAGCGCCGACGAAGCCGTTGGCGTCGGCGATGAGGTGGACCGACGACTCGGCCACGTACAGGCACACCCTGCCACCGTCGCCGATCGCGGCGATCACCACGTTGGGCGACGCGACGCCGGCGGTGAAGTTCACGCTCGACGCCTCGGGCCGGGGCTGGCCGCAGGGGTACGCCGTGACGTAGCCGACACCCGTGCCGTCGGTGGCCGTGATGTTCAGCACGGCTCCGAGGGCGTCATCGGGGACGTTGCCGCGCCCGGTGACCTGCAACTCGAGCGTGGTGCCGGCCTCGCGGATGCCGATGCCCTCGAACAGGTCATCGCCGGTCGAGCCGCCGAGGCGGGTGTCGAGGATGCGGCTCGGAGCAATCGGTGTCAGCGATTCCTCGCCGCCGGGGCCAGGACCAGGGCCAGGGCCAGGACCAGGACCAGGACCAGGACCAGGACCAGGACCAGGATCGGGATCGGTGACGGTGATCGGGACGGTGATGACCTTGCCCGACGGCTGGACCGTCAAGGTGAGGGTGGCGGCACCGGCCGGCACCGTGGCGGGCACGGTGAGGTCGATCGTCGCCGTGCCGCTGAGTCCGAGGATCGGGGCGGCATTGCCGTTCGGGGCGCCGGTGAACGACACCGGCGCCGAACCCAGCGACAGGCCACCGATCGCCACGTCGACCGTCGTGCTGGCCGGCGTGCCGAGGCTCGTCATGCCGAGGTACGACAGAGTGGTCTGGAGCTGGGCGCCCTGCTCGACCGTGGTCGGCATGGGGCTGACCGCGGTGGAGCGCCGCTCGTAGTCCGGGGCGATTCCGGGGGCGCCGCTGCGATCTTCGAGGTAGGCGATCCAGGCGTCGCGGTCGACGAGACCGGAGTCCTGCGCGGCGGTGCCCTGGGTGAAGATCCGGAAGTTGTCGCCGCCGGTCACGAGGAACGAGAAGGTGGCGATCTTGTACGTCGCCGCCGGGTCGATGGGCACGCCGTCGACAGTGATCGAGGTGATGCGCGATCCCTCGGGCAATGCCGGATCGAACGTGTAGCTCACGTTCTCGGACAGCCCGAGGTGCTGGTACGCACGAGATGGGATCGCGTTGCTCCCGTCGCGCTGCCATTGCTGTTCGAGCATCGTCTTGACCTGGGCGCCCGTCAGGTGGGTGGTCCACAGGTTGTTCACGAACGGCAACACTCCGTTCGCCTCGGCGAAGGTGACGACGCCGTTGCCCTCGTTCAGGGGTGTCGAGGTCGGGTAGAACAGCTCGGCTCGTAGGCCACCGGGGTTCACCACGCCGATCGTGGCGAGGTCGGTCGGCAGGTCGGTGCCGTAGTTCTCGAGTGTGGTCGCCAACGCGTTCGCCACGAGACCACCGAGGGTCGATTCGGCGTTGCGCTGGTCGCGGTTCGCGTTGACCCGCGGCGCCTGGTAGCCGGTCGGCCCGAATGTGCCACCCGTGTAGGCCGTGGTGATGTCGTTCGACACCAAGCCCTTCGGCACGTTGCCGAGGGTGGCGGCCGCGGCGAGCGCAGCGTCGACGATCGCCTTCACCTGAGCGAGCGCGGGATACTCGACGAGCAGGGCCTGGTCGCTGGCCGTGGTGCGGGCGATGTTCTCCCGCGTGTAGTCGACGATCTCCGGGTTGGCCGGGTCGGTCGTGGTGTCGACGGTGAGGACCACCTTGCCGACGAACTCGCCGTAGTTGCCGGTCTGCACGACGGGGCGGGTCTCGCCGGGAGCGCCGCCGGGCAACGGACCGTCGAAGGTGTACGCCTGGTGCGTGTGGCCGTTGAACAGCACGTCGACGTCCGACGACACACCGTTGACGATCTCGGTGAAGACCGCCGAGGCGGCGAGATTCTGTTCGAGTGTGAGAGCGCCGGATGGGGCTCCCTCGTGGAACGTTGCAACGAGGATGTCGGCTTCACCGTTGCCGGCGTCACCGTCGGTCAGCTGGTCGGCCACGCGGTTGACGGCCTCGACGGGGTCGCCGAAGTCGAGCTCGGTGATGCCGCCGGGTGACACCAGCGCGGGCGTCTCCTCGGTGACCGCACCGATCACGCCGACGTCGACGCCGCCGATGGTCTGGATGTAGTACTCGGGCAGCGCCGGGGTCAGGGTGCCATCCAGGTACACGTTCGCGCCGAGGTACTCCCAGTCCGCTGCGTTGTTGTTCGCGTCACCGTCGCCGCCGAGGATGCGGTCTCGGAGGTCTGCCCAGCCCTGGTCGAACTCGTGGTTGCCGACGGCGCTGGCGTCCAGGCCTATGGCGTTCATCACGTCGATGGTCGGCTGGTCCTGCGCCGTCGCCGAGGCGAACAGGGAAGCACCGACGAGGTCGCCGGCGCCGGTGATGAGCACGTCGTTGTTCGACGATTCGACGATCTGGGCGACGGTGCCGGCCCACTTCAGGGTGTTGTTGTCGATTCGGCCGTGGAAGTCGTTGATCGACACCAGCGTGATCTCGGTCGTGCCAACTGCGGCCGGCGGGATGTCGTGGAAGCCGGCGATCATCGGGTCGTGATCGCTGGAGCGATACGGGCCGGGCGCGTAGTAGAGCTTGCCGTGGTAGTTGAACCGGCTGTACTCGAGGGCGATCGATTCCGATGCGTTGATGTTCCAGATGTCGGCGCCCGTGGCGCGCTCGAGGGCACCTGCGCTGGCGAGGATGTGATCGAGCGAGCCGTTCTCGCCGTCGAAGTTGTACGACTGGCGCAGATTGTCGTTCAGCTCCTCGTTGAGGTTGACGTAACCCTCGTCGTACAGCTCCTGGAGCGGATCTTCGAAGGTGTACGAGTTGAAGTCACCGACGAGGAACACGTCGTCGACCGAGCGTGCGGTCATCACTCCGTCGACCCAGGTGTCGAGTGCCTGTGCCTGGCGGACACGCGACTCGTTCGATGCGCCCTGGCCGTCGCCGGTGTCGGCGTCGCCGGGCCACGGCCCGGCCGAGCCCTTCGACTTGAAGTGGTTGACCACGACGAGGAACGACTCGCCACCCCCTGCCGGCTTGAACACCTGACCGATCGGCTCGCGGGCGTTGTCGAACGCCTCACCGGTGCCGCTCTCGGTGCCGAGGGCGAGCGACGTTCCCACGGGTGCGACCTCAGCCGGCTTGTAGATGATCGCGTTGGCGATCACGTCCATCTCGGCGTTCGGCGGGAGCAGGGTCGACGACGGCACGAAGGCCCACGTGCCGGGAACGCCCTCGGCGGCGTTGAGGGCGGCGACGAGCGCGGTGAGCGCGGCATCGGCCGTGCCCGACACGACGCGCGAGTTCTCGATCTCCATCAGTCCGACCACGTCGGCGTCGAGCTGCCGAATCGCAGCGACGATCTTGGCCTGTTGGCGGTTGAGGTATGCCGAGTTCCATGCACCACGCGGTCCGGCGCCGGGGCAGGAATTGACGGTGATCGGGTTGTTGAAGCGGTCGTTGAACGACGTGCAGCCCGGGATGTTCGTCCCGAGCGTGGTGAAGTAGTTGAGGACGTTGAACGAGGCGACCGTGAGGTCGCCGTCGCCGAGCGTCGTCGCGTCCGGCACCGCGGGGCGGGTGCCGTTGAAGGTGACGAAGTCCTGGTCGGTTGCATCGGTGACCGGGGCGAGCGGCTGGAACTTCCAGAGGTTGTTGCGGAAGTCGACGATGACCGGCGTGTTGAAGTCGGGGTTGGCGCCGACGCGCAGAGAACCGTTGATCTCGACGTACGGCGGGATGAGGTCGCCGTTGACGAGCACGCCGCCCGAGGAGGCGAGGAAGTTCGTGGTCGCTCCGTCGTCGAGGGCGACGGCGCGAGTGGCGTTCAGCGCGGCGACGGCCTGGGCGTCCGGACCTGGTGCCGCGACATCGGTCGGGGTGCGCAGCGGCGTCGTACCGAACGCGAGCCCGACCTCACCGAACTGGTTGGTGGTGAAGGTGTTGCTGACGGTGTAGGTGCCGGTCGGGTCGAACCGCATCGACTCGATTGTCTCCCGCGCCACGTCGGAGGTGGGCCACGCATCGGCGACCGGCGCAGGCTGTGCTCCGGCGCCGCCCAGGTCGGTGACGTCGGTGTCGCTGGTGACGGTGATCTCCGTGAGGCCGTTGAACTCTGAGACGAGACCCTTCACCCGAACGGGCTCGCCGACGACGATCGCCGGGTTGTCGACGGTGACGGGGGAGTAGATGAACAGAGCGTCCGATCGGGTGCGCCCGGCGACGGTGCCACCGCCCGACCCCGCGGTCTGCAGCACGTATCCGTCGATTCCTCCGGTCGGGTATGCGGCGGTGACGACACCCTCGACGGTCGCGATCTGGGCGACATAGGGCGACGACGTTCCGGTCCCCTGGATCTCCGCGATGGTCTTCGTCCCGACGTCGACCGGTACGTACTCGGCGGCCCCGGGCGACGGCAGGCCGAACACCGAGAAGTCGGTGCTGTTGTTCCACGTGTTCGTGTGCGCTGCCGGCCGCGAGGCGGACGCACTGTTGCTCGGCGCCGGGGTCGGACCGGTGCCGGCGTACGTGTTGGCGGTCGTGCCGAAGCCGACGACGTCGCGCACCTGCGACAGCGCCAGGACCGACGAGCAGGTGACCGTTGCCGGTGCCTCGGAGCACGTCAGCGTTGCCTGATTGTCGACCAGAGCGACGACGCCGGCGGTCCCTGACATGTTGAAGCTGCCCGTGTCGTTCGGTGTCGGCAGCGGGAGCGAGCCGCCGGCGCCGGCAGCCTGCTGGATCAGATAGTGCCCGCCGGCGGGGATCGTGCCGGTGAGGTTGGTCTTCGACCACGATGTGCCTGCGCCCGACTTGTACTGCACCGACCACGTGCTCAGGTCGATCTGGCTGCCGGTCGTGTTGTAGAGCTCGATGAAATCGTTCGTGTACAACGCGCCGGAGTTGCCGCCGCCGCCGTAGACCTCGTTGATGATCACCTCACCGGTGTTCGGCACGGCGGCACTCGCCACCTGCGGAACGACGACGAACGCGCCGGAGACGGCGGCGAGCGACAGGATGCCGCAGATGGCGGCACGAGCACTTCGAAACATGGGCGGATCCTTCGCAGAACGGACGATTGGCAGTGGCTCCGGCCCGCCCGGCCGGGGAACCGTCAGTCTGAACTGCGGTCTGGGCGTCACCGTACTTCACGCGCAACCAGGGCCGTCAAGACCCACTTCGCTGTTCACCGAGCGTTGACAGAGCGTTCAGCCAGCGGTCTCGTCCCGGCCCGGAATACCCCCGTAGTGCGATGCCGGGGATGCTCAGAGTCAGCGCTCACCCGGTGCCGTTCAGAGGATTTCGTGGCCGTCGGGGTGGTGGATGTGCCAGTGGCCGTTGGTGTCGCGGTGGACTCGGTAGCCCTGTTCCTTGAGGATGTTGTGTCGGTGGCAGAGCGGGTCGCCGTTGTCTTGGTTGGTTCCGCCGCCTTGTTTCCAGCTGCGGGCGTGGTCGACTTCGCATCGACCTGGTGGGACGGGGCATCCCGGGAAGAGGCATCCTTTGGCGGTCAGGAGTGCGGCTTCGCGGGCGGGCCCGGTGAAGCATCGTCGTGTGCGTCCGAGGTCGATGACGTGGCCGGCACCGTCGAGCACGACGCGGCGGACCTCGGCCCAGATGGCGAGCCCGGCGGCTTCGGTGAGGTCGAGTTCGCGTCCGTCGGAGGTGCGGCACACGACGTCGGCGAACCGTGACTCTTGAACCTGCTCCTGCTTCATGATCGATTCGAAGGTGAGGGCGTCCATGAGCACGCTGAGTACCGGCACCGGACGCACCCGGTCGGGCGGGCACGCGGCCGCGGCACGGGCCATCGCGACCAGGGCGTCGGCGCGTCGTTGCAGGTCGGTGCGTCGAAGATCACCAGGCGAGACGTTGCCCTCGCCGAGGCGTCGGACGGCTTCGTCCCAGTCGGCCTCGAACTCGGCGTGGGTGTAGTGGGCGAAGATGTTGTTGAACTCGGCGCCACCGATCTCGTCGAAGCGGGCTGACAGCGTCCAGCCGCGCTCGTCGTGGCCGACCATCACTGCCTGCCGCCGCTGTTTGGACTGGGTGAGCTCGTCGGCGGCACCCAGAGGATCCACGAGTGATTCCCATCGCAACGCCCGGGCTTTGAACTCCTCGTACGGCAACCGGATGGCGTCGCCGAGCAACTCCGGTGCCCGGGCGGTGAGCAGCTCGTCGGGGATGCGGGGGTTGGCGGCGATCTGGGCCATCAGCATCGTTTGGCTGATCCCGACATCGCCGGCCACGAACGCGTCGGCCCAGTCCGGTAGGCGTGGGTGCATGCGTGCCATCTGGATGCGTCGGAACGCCTCGGCTTTGGTGAGACGCATGCGGTGACGCAGGTAGTTCTTGCCGCAGAAGAACCCGTCACC
>JANNNB010000366.1:0-6727 GCA_031398325.1 Actinomycetes bacterium | reverse complement strand
CTTCTGGTTGAGGATCGTGTCGATGGCGATGGTGGTCTTGCCGGTCTTGCGGTCGCCGATGATCAGCTCACGCTGGCCGCGGCCGATCGGGGTCATCGCGTCGATCGACTTGATGCCGGTCTGCAGGGGCTCGCCCACGGGCTGGCGGCCCATGATGCCCGGGGCCTGGATCTCCATGCGGCGCAGCTGCACGCCGGTGAGCTCACCCTTGCCGTCGATCGGCTCGCCGAGCGCGTTGACGACCCGCCCGAGCATGCCGTCACCGACGGGCATCGACAGGATCCGGCCGGTGGCCTTCACCGTCTGGCCCTCTTCGATCTTGTCCACGTTGCCGAGCACGACGGCACCGATCGAGTGCTCGTCGAGGTTCAGCGCGAGGCCGACGGAGCCGTCCTCGAACTCGAGGAGCTCGTTCACTCCGGCGTCGGGCAGGCCGCTCACACGGGCGATGCCGTCGCCAACTTCGGCGACGCGGCCGACGGTGCGGGCCTCGAAGGACGGCTCGAAGCCGTCGAGGTTCTTCTTGAGCGCCGATGCGATGTCGGCGGGGGAAATGGTCAGCTCAGCCATGTTCGATGGTCCTTTACAGCCGGCTCTTCAGCTGGTCGATGCGAGTTCGGACGGTGTCGTCGATGACGGTGTCACCGACGGTGGCCACGATGCCGCCGACCACGGAGGGGTCGACGGTGGCCTTGAGATTCAGCGACTTGCCGGTGGCGTTCTCGAGCGCCGCCTTGAGCCGGTCGAGCTGGTCGTCGGTCAGCGGCACGGCGGTGCGCACCTCGGCGACGTCAAGCTGCTTGGCGCTCGATGCACGCTCGACGAGACTGTCGACGATGGCGGGCAGGTCACGGCCACGGCCGGAACCGACGACCATCGAGACGAGCTGCACCGTGGTGGTGGTCGCCTTGCCGTCGAGGAGATCTTCGACGATCGCCTGACGCTTCTCGGCGGGCAAGTTCTCGTCGGTGAGGGTGGTGCGCAGCGCGTCGCTCGACTCGTACGAGCGGGCGAAGCGGAACAACTCGTCCTCGACCTCGTCGAGTGTGCCTTCGGCGCGGGCGATCTCGAACAGCGCTCGTGCGTAGCCTTCGATCAATGCGTCGCTCATGCGGTCGCTCCTGTGCTGGCGCCGACTCGCTGGATGAATCCTTCGATCAGTGCCTGGTGGGTGGCGTCGTCGAGTGTGTCGGCGACGATCCGGTCGATGGCGACGCCCGAGTGGCGGGCGATCTCGGCGCGCAGTTCGTCGGACGATCGACCAGCGGCGGCGGCGATCTCGACGTCGGCTCGGGCTTCCAGTTCCGACATTTCGACGTCGAGGCGGGCGCGGCCGTCGGTCAGCAACGCCGACGCCTGGGCCTCGGCCTCGGCGTGCAGACGAGCACGCTCTGCTTCGATGTCACCCTGGGCCTCACGGATCCGTGCAGCTTCGGCATCGGCGGCGACCTTGGCGGCGGCCGAATCGTCGAGGCGGGCCTGGATCCCGGCGGTGCGATCCTTCATGCTCTTGCGGATCACCGGTCCGGCGTACTTGTACAACAACGTGAACACGATGATCGACGCGAGGCTGGCCGGAACGAGTTCCTTCAGCGGCGGGAAGATCGGGTCGATCGTCGTGTAGCCCTTGTCGTCGAACGGAATGTCCTCAGCGCCGGGGAAGGCCCGGCCGGCCAGCAGCGTGGCGGTCGTGTAGAGGCTCATGCCGACACCCCCATGGCTTCGGTGACGGCGGCGTTGACCGCTTCGGCGGACGGCGTCTTGCCGGTCGCCAACTGACCTGCGAAGGAGGCGACGTCGGCGACTGCTGATTCGACCTGTGAGCGAGCTGCCAACTTGGCGGCCTCGACCTCGGCAGCCGCGGCCGCACGCTTCTCGGCGATGCGGGCGTTCACTTCCGCGAGACGAGCGGAGCGCTCGGCTTCGAGTTCGGCTCGCGCCACCTCGACCTGCTTCTGCGCTTCGGTGCGTGCCGCAGCGACCTGCGCGTCGTAGTCGGCGACATCGGAGCGAGCGGCAGCGGTGGTGTTCTCCGCTTCCTGGAAGTCGCCTTCGATGCGGTCGTAGCGAGCCGTCATGCCGTCGCGCACCCTGCGGAACAGGAACAACCGCAGGACGAGCGCGAGCACGACGAAGGAACCGAAGCCCCAGACGACTTCCTTGACTTCGGGGAAGATCGGGTTGAGGTCCGATTCCGGACCTTCCGTTTCCGAGTGCCCCTCCTCCTCTGCCTGCAGCACCCCTTCCCGGAAGGTGAGCTGGAGCGTGGAGGAGGAGGATGTGACGACGGCTGTCAGCACGTCAACTCCTTGATGTTTACTCGCATGATTTCTCGCAGGGCTTCTCGCACGTCAGTGTGTCGACGATTGGATTCGGACGCCTGTGATCAGGCGAACTTGAGCAGAATGAAGACCACGAAGCCGATGAGGGCGAGGGCTTCGGTGAAGGCGATGCCGAGGAACATCGTGGTGCGGACCATGCCGGCCGCTTCGGGCTGCCGGGCCATTGCCTCGACCGACTTGCCGACCAGGTAACCGATGCCGATGCCGGGGCCGATGGCCGCGAGGCCGTAGGCGAAACCCGCGCCGGTGGCGGCGGCGGTGTTCTTGGCGTCGGCGGGATCGACGGCGGCGTCGGCCTGGGCGATCAGTGCGCTGAGTGCTTCCATGGGTTTGATTTCTCCTGTTGTGCTTTCGGTAGATGGGTGTCGCTGGGGTGACGAACGAGCTCAGTGCTCTTCGGCGTGGCCAACGGTCGAGTTGTTGATGTACACGGCGGCGAGGATGGCGAAGATGTAGGCCTGAAGGAAGGCCACGAGCACTTCGAACGCCGTCAGGAAGATGAGCATGCCGAACGGCAGGATGCTCAGCGGTACGAGGAAGATCTGGGATGTCTGCGCCGTGAACAGAGCGTGGGTGAGCAGACCGAACGTGACGAGCAGAATGTGGCCGGCGAGCATGTTGGCCATGAGACGGACGGTGAGCGAGAACGGCGTCACAAGGATCGTCGAGATGAACTCGATGATGCCCACGAGCGGCTTCAGCGCCGTCGGCACCCCAGGGGGCCACAACAGGTGGCCGAAGTAACCCAAGCCCTGGTGCTTGATGCCGGTGCCGATGTAGATGACCCACACCAGCAACGCCAGCGACAACGGGATCGCGATACGTGCGGTCGCCGGCATCTGGATGATCGGAATGACACCGGGGATGTTGCAGAGGAAAATGAAGATGAAGAGGCTCAGCAGGAACGGGGTCCACTTCAACCCCGACTTGCCGAGCGTCTGCATCACGATGCTCTCCTCGATGAACTCGATCGTGACCTCGGCGAGGTTCCGAGTACCCGTCGGCGCCACCATCGGATCGCGACGCGCCGCGAGCAGGAACAACAAGATGCCGAGGAACGCCGCTACGACGGCGATCAGGGCGATCTTGTTGAACGTGGGGAAGATGTCCTGCCAGCGCAGGATCTCGTTGATCGGTGGGAACTCGAGTCCGAACACGTGGTTTCCGTTTCAGTCGTGAGCGTGTGATTGGGCGAATGTGATGCAGGTATTCATGAGCGGGTGTTCATGGAGCGGTTGTCGTTCATGGTGCGGTGGCTTTCAGACCTGGTTGCGCCAGCGACAGGGCGACGTACTTCATCTCCCAGAAGAGGAGACCAAGGTGCGTGACGATGATGGTCGATCCGAGTGCCGGAAACGAAATCCAGTCGGCATCACGCACGACCCAGACGGCGAGAAAGATCAAGCCGAGACGGATCAGGTAGCCGAACAGGGTGGCTCCCATCATCAACCCGAGCGAGATCCGGGCCGCCGCGGCGATGATTCCGGCGGCGAGCGCGAAGTTGACGAGCACGATGGCCAGCCCGTACGCACTCGACCACGCGCCGTTGCTGCCCCAGATGACGGCACACACGGCAATGAGGACCGGGGCGACGATGAGACCGCGCTTGACCATGTCGCGCGAGACGGCGACCTCGGGTGCGGGGCCGTCGAGGCGGGTGTTGAACAGGTCAGGGGCGGGCACGGTGTGGCTGGTGTTGACGTGGTCGCCGGTGACGTAGCCGGAGTTGGTCGCGCGGGTCGGGTCGTACGTCATGTCACACGACCTTTCGCCGGGCTGCCTGCGCCGCGGACTTCTCCGCTCGCTCGACCTCGTGTTGGGTCATCCGCTCGTCGTAGCGGTACCAGAAGCGGGCGAAGACACCGACTGCGCCGACGAACGTCATCACGATCATGAACAGCGGGGTGGTGCCTGCGAGGTAGTCGATGAGCGCGCCGAGTCCGAAGAACAAGGCGACGACGATGGCCGCGTCGAAGCCGTGACCCAGCGGTTCGCTGGTGTTCACGCGGGGATTCTTCGGGAGGAGCTTCATTGATCCAGGGTGATGGTCCACTGCGGCGCCGGGCGGGCGACGGAGCTTGTGAACGCATGCACAACCTAGTGGTCGAGGTCGACCGTCGGCAACCCCGAGTCGGAACCAATCGTCGGATTTCCCGAACCGTTGGGCCCCGGCCCGGAGGTCGCATGGCCAGCGGTCTTCGAGGACTCCTCGACTGGCGGTTGGACGGCCGCACCGGACGTTTGCGCCGCCGCGGCTTCGGCGGCTCGGGCGTCCATCGCGGCGAGCGCTGCCTCGATCTCCTCGCGGCGACGAGCACGCACGCTCGGATGCAGGATCGTGTACAGCACGATCGCCAGCGCCGCCATCGCGAACGGGAGGAACGCCGGGTTCGAGTCGGTGAGTGTCGGATACAGCACGAAGCCCGACAGCAGGGCGGTCCAGGTCCACAGGATGACCACGCTGCGACGATGGCCGTGCCCGAGGTTCATCAGGCGGTGATGCAGGTGCCCCTTGTCGGCGGTGGCCAAGGCCTTGCGGCCCGTCGCGCGACGGATGATCGCGAACAGCGTGTCGAGGATCGGCACGCCCAGGATCAGCAGTGGGATCGCCAGCGGGGCCAGGAAGAAGTACGTCTGGCCGATGAACTCGTCGTCGAACGAGTCGGTGCGGCCGCCGACCACACTCGTCGACGCGGCCAACAGCAGGCCGAGCAGCAACGCGCCACCGTCGCCCATCATGATGCGCGCCGGGTTGAAGTTGTGCGGCAGGAACCCGACGCACACGCCGACGGCGATCATCGCCAAGAGCGGGCCGACGTTGCCGGAGTCGAGCAGGCCGAGGTCGGTGAGCTTCTGGCTGTAGAGGAAGAACGCGAGTGCGCCGATGGCGACGATGCCGGCCGCGAGCCCGTCGAGGCCGTCGATGAGGTTGATCGCCTGGCTGATGCCGAGCAGCCAGAGCACGGTGACCAACGGCTTGAGATCTTCGGACAGGATGATGGGACCGTCGTAGAACGGCAAGCGGAACGAGAACATCACGACGCCGAACCAGACCAGCGCGAGCCCGGCGAGCACCGTGCCCGACACCTTCGCCGGCGCCGAGATCTCCTTGATGTCGTCGATGAATCCCACGGCGAAGATCACGAGCGCAGCGAGCAGCACCCCGAGCGGCTCGGAGTTGTTGTCGAACACGACATCGAACGACCCGATCAGCCAGGCCGTCGTGAGGGCGGCGACGAATCCGACGAACATCGCCAGGCCGCCGACATCGGGCAGCGGGGTCTGGTGGACCGTGCGGTCGTTGGGGAGGTACACCCACCCCATCCGCTTGGCCAGCACGATCACGATCGGCGTCGCCACGAACGTGACGATTGCTGCTACGGCACCGATCAACAGATAGGAACCGAGCTCGGGCACGGTCGTTCATCCTACGGACCGCCCCCACCCCCCGCCGAACGCCCCCATCACCCACCCCGCCACGCGCCAAGCGATGCGCGAACCGACCGACTACCGGACCATTCGCTCATCACTCGGACAGATGCGCGCCAGGCGATGAGCGAACCGCCCGACTACCGGGCCCTTCGCTCATCACCCGGACCTACGCGGCGAGACCTCAGTCGGCGTAGGGGCCGTCGGGGTACGGAGGGAACTTCGCGCAGAGGGCGGCGACTTCCTTGCGGACCACATCGAGTTCGGCGGCGTCGTCGCGGCCGCGCAGCGCTCGAGCGATCAGCGTGGCGATCAGACCCATCTCCGGCTCGGTCATCCCCTGTGTCGTCACCGACGGCGTGCCGATCCGCACGCCGCTCGTGACGAACGGGCTGCGCGGGTCGTCGGGGATGGTGTTCTTGTTCAGCGTGATGCCGGCATCGTCGAGCGTCGCCTGGGCCTGCTTCCCGGTGAGGTCGGCATCGAACGGCGTGAGGTCGACGACCATCAGATGGATGTCGGTACCGCCGGACACGAGACGGAAGCCCTGGCCCACCAATGCCTCGGCCAGCGCTGAGGCATTCGCCACCACTTGGTGGGCGTACTCGGTGAACGACGGATCCATCGCCTCGCGGAACGCAATGGCCTTGCCGGCGATGACGTGTTCGAGTGGCCCGCCCTGCCAACCGGGGAAGACGGCCTTGTCGATCGCCTTCGAGTGTTCCGCGGTGCTCAGGATGCAGCCCCCGCGCGGTCCGCGCAGCGTCTTGTGGGTGGTGAACGTGACGACGTCCGCGAACGGGACAGGGTTCGGATGGGCGCCGCCGGCGACGAGCCCGGCGAGGTGGGCGATGTCGAACAACAGGAGGGCGCCGACCTCGTCGGCAATCTTGCGGAACGGCTCCGGCTCGAGACGCCGTGGATAGCTCGTGGTGCCGACCACGATCATCTTGGGG
>JANNNB010000355.1:0-1857 GCA_031398325.1 Actinomycetes bacterium | reverse complement strand
AGGCTCTGGTGGAACAGCTCGTACTCGGCGTCCGGTGTCCATGGCCGCGGCAGCTGGTGCTCGTAGAAGATCCCGAACTTCATGGGTGGACCGTAGACGGGCGACGACACCCCTTCGATCAGCGGACGGCTCGACGGGGCCTCGGCCGAGAATCGGGGCCATGCGGGGAGATGCCGGAACATGGGACGTTTGGCCGTGTCCGCGCACTGGCTCGCTGGGGTTCGATGGTGGTGGACCCACAACGGTGCGGGTCGACACAGAGGAGGTAGCCATGGCGGATCGTCCTTCGATCGTCGAGGAATCCCTGCGAGTGCACGGGGACCTGTACGACGACGAGTTGGCCGAGTTGATCGATCACTGGGTCAAGCTCGACCATCGACTGCAGTCGTTCGACCGTGAGTCGGTCAGGCTCGACCTCCACATCCACGACCGTGACACCGCGGGTCAGTGGGTGTTGCTCGAGGCGCACGTCGGTGGCTTCGCCCCGATCGTGGCCAAGCACGCGTCGCGCAACCTCGGCGACTGCTTGAGCCACGTGCGTGACGACGTCGTCCGGCAGCTGTCCGCGGCGAAGGAACGCGCCGAGCCGCGCTCGCACCGTCACGGTCACCAGCCAGCTGGTTGAACGTCCGCTCGAGTAGTTCTGCCAGGACATCGAACGCAACATGCCGGAGGCGGAAGCCCGTTCACGCGTGAGGGTCTGTTGGCGCTCAAGCAAGTTCGTCATTGAGGGTCGAGGGAGTCGTCACGGCTTCGGCCAGCGGCGTTCGATTTCGTGCAGGTGGATCACGTCGACGAACGGGCCCGGCGTCCTAGCTCGCCGGATGATGCGGCCGAGGTGTGACTCGACGCGTCTTGCCATTTCGGGGCCGGTGATCTGAGCGTTGTCGAGCGCGAAAGCACGGAGCGACGTCGTGACGAGGACGCCATGGTGAGTGCGGGTGATGCTCGGGTCCTTGGTCAGCGCGATCCAGCCATGTTGATCAGCTCGTCGAATCCACTCCGGATCATCGATGAACTGGTCGGTCCCGTCCGGGTAGACGTCGGCCATGACGTGAACGATGTGTCCGTGTGATCGCAGCATGTCGGCGACGATCACTCGGCCGAGGCCGCGATCGAGGAAGAACTCGGGAGCCGGCCGGTCAGGCGGCGGCTTGCGTCGGCCAGATGGCATCGAGTGCCTCCCGAACGTCGGCGACATCGAGGTCGAAGTCGCGGGCGATGGAGGCCAGCGGTTCGCCGGCGAGCGCGCGGTCGTGGACCGCTGAGAGGGGCGCACCGCCGTGCAAGAAGATCGGGTCGCCGCCCGCGACGTCCGCACGAGCTCGCAGAATCGGGCGCGGGGTCACCGGGATGATCAGCTCGGTGGCCCAGGTGTCGCCGAAGTTGATCCGGCTCAGATACTCCTGGATCACCTCGTGGAACACCCGTTGGCCGGTCGGGACGACGGCGAGCGTGAGCAGGCGCAGCTGCTTGTCGCCTTCGCGTTCGGCGTAGTCGAAAAGCACATCGGCGCCGTCGGTGTAGAGACGCTTTGATGCAAGCGCGTGGTCGAGTTCGCCCTGCGCCGACAGCGCTTCGAGCGCTCGCCGGATTCGTTGCATCGGCAGGCCACTTCGACGAAATGCCTGCACGACCGTGCTCTCCACGAGTCCGATGAACGGGATCGATGCCAAACCCTCATCGGTGCGAATCGCAGAGATGACGGGCGGGTGCTGTGACACGCGACCCGCCGCTGCGCTCCGGTACCCGTGAGCCCACTTCGTCAGCGTCGAGGGGCTCATACCGACGAGACGGGCGGCCTCAGCCGTTGTGTACAGCGGTACGTCGAATCGTCGTTCGCTCGTCATGACTGCC
>JANNNB010000282.1:0-2526 GCA_031398325.1 Actinomycetes bacterium | reverse complement strand
GGAGCATGCGGCGACGATCGCGTTCGTCGGGCCGACGTTGGAAGCCTCGGTCCAGGCGGTCTGGGAGGTGGCCCGGCAGCATGCCGTCACCGATCGCGTCACGATCACGGGTCGGCTCGAGGAGCCCGAGTACCAGCGACGTCTGGCGACCGCACGCGTCGGTTTGCAGCTCCGCGTCGGTGACCGTGGCGAGATGTCCGCAGCCGTCATGGACCTCGTCGCCTCGGGTGTGCCGACTGTGACCACGCTCGCGACCGCAGGCCCATCGAGCCCGGGCCTCCAGGTCGTCGCACACGACGTCGGTTCGATCGTTGCCGCGATCGAGCCGCTGCTCATCGACGACGATCTGTGGACGACGGCGTCGAAGGATGCCGTCGCACGTGCCGCCAACTGGACGTTCGACGACGTCGCCCGCGAACTGCTCCGGTGGCTCGACGACGTCGGCGACCTCGACCCGACCACCATCCGGCGTGTCGGCCCGTCGGTAGTCTCACCGCCACCCCATGGCTGACAACGTCGAACCCGACCCCGCTGCGACCGCACGCGAGCCGCTCGTTCGCGTCGTCGTGCTGAACTTCGACGGCGGCGACATGACGCTCGAATGCCTCGACTCGATCCTCGCCTCCGATTGGCCGGCCGATCGCGTCGACGTCGTGATGGTCGACAACGGGTCGCTCGACGACGTGGTCGAGCAGGTCGCGAAGGACGGGCGCTACGACCGGGTACGCGTGCTCGAACCGCTGGCCAACCTCGGATTCGCGGGCGGCTGCAACCTGGGCATCGGACAGGCCGGTGACCACGAGTACGTGGCGCTCGTCAACAACGACGCCACCGTCGCCCCCGGATGGCTGCGAGCGATGGTGCCGGTCGCCGAATCCGACGATCGCATCGGCGCGGTCGCGGCGAAGATGCTGTTCGCCGACCGGTTCCACGGCATCGAGTTCGACGTTCCGGACGCGTCGCATCTCGTCCGTGGCGAAGCGCGACTGCTCGGCGTCCGAGTGACCGGTGTCCGTCTCGATGGCGAGCGGGTCGACGATCGGCTCGCGTTCGACGAGGGCTTTCACGGGGCAGAGCCGCCGTTGCTGCGGACGGGAGAGGAGCTGGCGCGATGGTCGAGCGCCCGCGCCGCGCTACGGATCGCATCCGACGGTTCCGAGGTCTCGACGATCTCGGTCCGCCTGTCGTGTCTCGAACCACGGGTCGTCACGCTCCGCTCGGCCGTCGAGACCCGGACGGTCACCGTCGGCGACGAGGCCGAGTGGGTCGACATCGCCATCCCGGCCGAGCCGTTCGACGTCATCAACAACGTCGGGTCGAACCTCTTCGCCGGTGGGTTCGGTGGCGACCGTGGATTCCTCGAAGTCGACAACGGGCAGTACGAAACGCCGGCGGACGTCTTCGCCTGGTGCGGGGGAGCGGTCCTGCTCAAGCGCACCTACCTCGACGACGTCGGCACCTTCGACGAGCGGTTCTTCCTCTACTACGAGGACACCGATCTGTCGTGGCGCGGGCAACTCCGTGGCTGGCGGTACGTGTACGAGCCGGATGCCGTCGTCCGCCACCATCACGCGTCCTCGGCGGGCGTCGGCTCGGCACTGTTCCGCTACTCCACCGAGCGCAACCGGCTCCTGATGCTGGCCAAGAACGCCCCGTGGCGGCTCGCATGGCGCTCGGGGTTGGGTGAGCTCCGCCGGGCGCTCACCACCACGATCCGCCATTACGTGCTGCGACCGCTGACGCTCCGACTCCCGGCTCGTGCGGAGGTCGCCCACCGGTGGCACGTGTGCGTCGGCTACCTGCGACTGCTGCCGGGGATGCTGCGCGACCGCTGGTCGTGCTGCCGGACCATGTCCCGCGACGCGGTGATGCGCTGGGAGGTCGACAAATGGCCGAAGCCATGACGAGCGAGGGAGCACCAGCACGGCGCTTGAAGGTGGCCGTGTACGACCTGTACTGGTCGACGTTGGGAGGAGGCGAGCAGGTCGACGGCAGCATCGCCCAGGTGGTCGCCGAGGACCACGACGTCACGCTGCTCGGCCCTCACCCCGCTGACGTCGGAGCTACACTCCGTCGGCTCGGTGTGGATCTGTCGGCCTGTGCTCACCGTCGAGTGGTCGACGACACCGAAGCGAGCCTGGCGAGCGCAGACTTCGACGTGTTCGTCAACGGCACCTACCTGAGCAAAGCCGTCAATCGGGCTCGGGTCGGGTACTACTACGTGCACTTCCCTGGTGAGGTCCCGACGCGAGGCGACCACATCCGCAGCCGATTCGGTGTTGCCGGTGTGAAGGCGTTGTCGCTCGCGCCGCGACTTCCGCAACGTCTGCGGGAGGTGCAGGCCGCGTTCGACCGCCGTGTGGCGCGCAGCGAGTTCGTGCCGACGTACACCCGCTACCTGGCGAACTCGGAGTTCACCGCTGGCTGGGTGCGCACGTTGTGGAACGCTCCGACCGAAGTGCTCTACCCGCCCGTGCGACCGAGCGTTCGGCCCGGAGCCAAGCAGCCGCTCATCCTCGTGCTCGG
>JANNNB010000263.1:0-1997 GCA_031398325.1 Actinomycetes bacterium | reverse complement strand
CTGGTTCGGGTGACCGCGACGTCGGTCAATCCACTGGACGTCCACGAGATGCGCGGCAAGCCGTGGATCATGCGTCTGGGCAAGGGCCTTCGACGGCCGGAGCAGGCAGTGCGCGGCTACGACGTGGCCGGTGTGGTCGTCGCGACGGGCGACGCGGCCGGACCGCTCAGCGACATGATCGGCACGCGCGTGTTCGGAACTGCGACCGGCACCTTCGCCGACTACGCAATCGCCAGACCGGAGCACCAAGCACCGGCACCCTCGTCGATCGATCTGATCACGACGGCAGCGTTGCCGATCGCGGGACTCACCGCGCTCCAGGCGGTGCGCACCGCCAGCCTCCCCGAAGGCGGCCGGGTGCTCGTCATCGGAGCAGCGGGCGGGGTCGGCACGCTCGCCGTCCAGATCGCAGCCGTCGTGGGCGCTCGAGTGACCGGAGTGTGCAGCGGCCCCAACGTCGAACTGGTGCGCTCGCTCGGCGCGACCGACGTGGCCGACTACACCACCGGCGACCTCGAACGCTTGACGGGACCGTACGACGCGATCATCGACATGGTCGGCAGCGTTCCCCTCCGCCGCTGCAAACAGCTCCTGGCCCGGACGGGCACGTACGTGCTCATCGGCGGACCAGCGGGAGGACGCCTGTTGGGCCCAGTCGGCCCGATGCTCCGCGCCAGGTTGTCATTCGCACTCGGACCCCGCAGGGCGCGCACGCCCATCGCCGCTGTTGCCCGCGACGATCTGACCGAGCTCGCCCACCTCGTCGACACCGGAGCGATCCGACCGGTGATCGACCGGGTCGTCATGTTCGACGAACTCCCCGGAGCGATCCGTCACCTCGAGACCCACCGCGCCCGCGGCAAGGTCGTGATCCACATCGCCCCCGGCGACGTGTGACAACCCGCCCGACATGTGTTGGGTGCCATGGTGTCTCCTCGCGGGGGCGGTAGCACTTCCGAGCGCCGAAAACTGAGCCGGTCGACGAGCGGACTCAGGTGGCGAACGACATCGCGAACAGGTTGTCGTACGCAAGGCCCCACGGCGGGCGCAGGAACCCCAGAGCGCGTACGTCTTCGCACCAGTGGGCGAATGGACTCCGCCGGGAGAACGCCCCGCCGCCGATCACGCGGGCCAACCGGCCCACTGCCGACTGTGCCAACTCGGCCACACCCTCCTTGGCGAGGAGTGCGGCGAACAGCGCCGCCGGGTCTCCGGCTTCGAGCGCCCGCAACGCCCCCTCGTACGCCTGCACCGCGAGCCAATGTTCATTCACGGCGCGGGTCCACTCGACCTGCTCGTAGGCCCGCATCGTCGACGACTTGCCGGCGAGTTGCTGCTTGGCGGTCGCCATCGCCTCGTCGACGACGCCGAGGATCACCGCAGTGAACGCGGTCGCCACGAACGCACCAGCACCGCTGGTGAGATCGGTCAGCGGCCCGTCGTACGCGAGGCGAACGGCCGGCGCCCCCTCCAACCGCATCGCATGGCTCTGCGTGGCCGCCATCCCCACGCCGTCCCACTCCGCCGCCATCGACATCTCGGGCGTCCCGGGCGGGCTCCACCCGCGCGTGTCGAGCACGAACAGCCGCGGCTCGTCCTCACCGTCGGGACGGGCGCTCGTGATCATTCGATCGGCGATGCCCGACCCGCTGCCGAAGTGCTTGTCACCGGTCAGCGAATACGTGCGCCCGACGAGGAACGGTTCGTCGTCGGCCACCGAGCGTGGCGCCGCCGTCGACCGGGTCCGGCTGATGTCGCCCCCGCTCCCGGGTTCCGACGTGATGGTGCCCCACTGTTCGCCGGCCGCCGCGCTGGCGAACACCGCCCGACGTTGGGCCTCCCACGCCGGTTGAGCGGCATCGGGATTGAACAGCCAGAACGCCACCACCGCAGGGTGCATCGCCGACACCAGGGCGACCGATGGGTCGGCCGAGCCGAGCAGCCGCAACGTGTCGCAGCCCGGGCGTGCCGACGTCGCCGCGTCACGCCAGGAACCG
>JANNNB010000209.1:0-6426 GCA_031398325.1 Actinomycetes bacterium | reverse complement strand
GCTGAACCGGTGCCTCGTCCCGAGGCCGGTCATCAACACGCGGGAGAACAGCATCGACGACAAGCTGTGCGCCGACGGGTTTCCCACGTACACCGCCATGGATTCGCGGCCGTGGCGGTCCGCGACACCGCCGAGCCCGCGCTCGATCTCGGTCCAGGCCTCCGCCCACGTCGCCTCGACGTGCACACCGCCACGCTTGATCATCGGCGTTCGGAGTCGGTCGGGGTCTTCGTGCAGTTGCTTCAAGGTGCTGCCTTTGGGGCAGATGAAACCCTTCGAGAACACATCGTGCATGTCTCCCCGGATGCGTTGGACCGACTCGTTTCCATGGGCATCACGCTTGACGGTGATCTCCAGCCCACACGTCGCCTCGCAGAGCGGACACGTGCGGAACGCAGTGCGAGTGGAGTCGGCAGTATCGGTGTCAGCGGCCATCCACCATGTTCGCAGACCCGTCGAGCCGTCCGAGGAGCGGCGGCCACGAGTGCCACGACGCGTTGCGTAGGGTCGCATCCGCATGAGCCAGACAGATCGCCGCCCGGTACGGCTCGAGGATGTCACGATCGAGCAGGCCTATGCGGCGCCACTTGGACTTCAGCAGGACCGACCGTGGGTCGCGCTGTGCATGGTGGCTTCGATCGATGGGTCGACGGTGGTCAACGGAGCCTCGGCGAAGCTGTCGAGCGCGAACGACTCGGCGGTGATGCTCCGACTTCGCTCGCTGGCCGACGTGGTCATCGTGGGCGCCGGCACCGTGAACGCCGAGGGCTATGGACCGCCACGCCGAACCGGGCTCCGGATCGGGGTGGTGACCGCGAGCGGTCGGATCGATGCATCCACACCGCTGTTCACGTCAGGAGCAGGGTTCGTCATCACCACCGCCCGAGCGGACATCCCGAGTGGGATCGACGTGGTCCGCGCCGGCGAGGACCAGGTCGACCTCGAGGCCGCCCTGACGTCGCTCGGCACCGTGTGTGACGCGCCACGCGTGGTGCAGGCCGAAGGTGGGCCGACGCTCAACGGAGCGCTGTTCGCGGCGGATCTGATCGACGAGATCAACGTGACGACAGCTCCGCTGACCGTCGGCGGGACCGGAATGCGATTGTCCGCCGGAGGCCCCGACCACGCCCACCGGTTCGGCCTGCAGCAGTTGCTCGTCGACGACGAATCCTTCGTCTATTCCCGCTGGCTACGCCGACGGGGTGGCGACGGCTGACTTGCGGAGCAGTTCGAGCTCGCGGTGGAAGTCCGACGCCGCGTCGAAGTCCTTGTAGACGCTCGCGAACCGCAGATACGCCACCTCGTCGAGCGTTCGGAGCTCTTCGAGCACTGCGAGTCCGACGTTGGCGCTCGACACCTCCGAGCCCTGCAGCCGCGCTGATTCCTCGACCCGACAGACGAGGGCATCGAGCTGTTCGGGCGTGACCGAGCGGCCCGTGGTCGCTGCGACGAGCCCGCTGACGACCTTCTTGCGATCGAACGGCTCGCGACCGCCGTGGGACTTCACGACCGTGAGCGGTGCGTGGTCGACCCGCTCGAACGTCGTGAAGCGATGTGCACAGGTCAGGCACTCGCGGCGACGACGGATCGCCGTCGCCTCTTCGGCCACGCGCGAATCGACGACCTTGGTGTCGTCGGCATGACAGACCGGGCACTGCACGCCCTGACCATACCTGTACATCCTCCGCTGCACGGCTGCTCGGACCGCGAGCGACTCGACCCGCCGTCCTACGGCAGCTGGACCGCCTGGCCGATCTGCACGTCGGTGCCGCCGTTGAGATCGATCAGCGTGTCGAGATACCGCTCGAAGCCCACCTCGCCGTGGCGCTCTTGCGCGATCGACCACAACGTGTCGCCGGAGGCTGCGACGTAGACCGCAGCGGTTTGCGAGATTGCTGGCTCGGCCTGGGAGGCGGAGGCAGGTCGCCCCCCGAGACCGGCCAGCAGAACGAACGCCCCTGCGACGAGCGCTAGAGCGATGAGGACGAGCGCCATCGCAAGGGCGCGGCGTGCGACGAAGTTCGGATGGGTCGAACCAGCAGGCGTTGCCGCACCGATCGCCGGGCGGGCCATCGCCGGGAACGGAGCGACCGATGAGTGGTAGAGCGAGTGCGCCATGGTGAACTCCCCAACAGAGTGCCGAGTCGGAACCGTTCGAAGGAACGGGTGTTCGAGAAGCGAACGTTCGTCAGTCAAGCGTGTTCGATGCGAACTGTCAACCCTTCGGTGAACATTTCTCGAACGCCTGTTCCGGTACAGATGTTTGACCCGGCAACCTTCGAGCCGTACACTGTTCGAATGGCTCCTCCGATCAGTACGCGTCAGCGCAACATCCTCGAGTTCATCGAGTCACAGATCCGTGAACGGGGCTATCCACCGTCGGTCCGTGAGATCGGCGATGCCGTCGGCCTGACATCCCCGTCGACCGTCCACAGCCATCTGAACACGCTCCAACGGCTCGGGTACCTCCGTCGTGACCCCACCAAGCCTCGGGCCATCGAGGTGCGTTACGACACCAACAGCGGCGCGGTCATGGAGCGCCGGCCCGTTCGCCACGTGCCGCTGGTCGGCGACGTGGCCGCCGGCACCGACGTACTCGCGGAGGAGAACGTCGAGGAGCTCCTGCCGGTACCCGTCGATTTCACCGGAGACGGCGAGCTCTTCATGCTTCGCGTCCGCGGCGAATCGATGATCGAACTGGGAATCCTCGACGGGGACTTCGTCGTCGCCACGCAGATCACCAACCCGAACAATGGCGACATCGTCGTGGCCGGCATCCCCGGCGGTGAGGCGACCATCAAGACCTACAGTCGATCAGGCGCCGAGGTCACGCTCACTCCGGCGAACTCCACCATGGAACCGATGACCTTCACGGCCGACCTCGTCGAGATCTACGGCAAGGTCGTCACCGTCATGCGTCGCTACTGAGACCAACCGAGGTGAGCCGGGCTCGGTCAGGTTCCGGGACGCTTGCCCGGCGGCTGCGGCGGGCCCCACGGGCCGGGCTGCCCGGGGATGGGCGCCACCGACCCGCCGGATGACGGTGGCGTCGGCAACGGCCCGGCGCCGGGGCGAATTGTCGGTCCTGTCGGCGGGCCGACGACCGCCGAAGTACCCGTGGTCGGCGGGGGCGCCGGGAAGCCCGGTGGGCTCATCGGCCAATCGGTGCCTGTTCCTGGCTCAGGCGACCAGACCTCCCCCGTCGCGGGATCTTCGCCACGGAGTCGGCGAGCGCGCACCAGCAGCGCCACCCCGACGACGATCCCGGCGAGTGCCGCCACCACCGCAGCGGCCCGCATCGCGAGCACGCCTTGGTTCGGGTCCCGGCCCACCGCGATGGCGAAGCCTGCGTCGTCCGACTCGACTCGCAGCACGTGGTCGCCGGGTGTCTCGACCTCGGCGGACTGGATCGATTCGCCTGCCCCCGCCGGCGTGTCGTAGCTCACGCCATCCTCGGGATCGAGTTCGAGCTCGTCTCCGTCCGGGCTGAGCAGCGTGAGAGATACCGACGGAAGCTCCTCCTCGTCCCATCCGACCTCGCTGTCGGCGTCACAGTCGCCACGCACCTCGTCGAGTTCTCCGCTGGTCTCGACGAACAGCAGATAGGTACCGGTGGCGTCGAAATCGAGCACGGTGTCGCATCCGATAGGGGCGCGGGCCATCCCGGCGACGGCATCGTCCAGCCGCTGATCGGCGGCGAACCAGAGAGCGGCGCCGCCCGCCAGGCCGACGAGTATCGCCAGCCCGGCGATCACGCGCAGGAGGTTTCGGCGTCTGTTTCGCGAACTCATCGGTCACTTCGTAGTCGATCGGCGACCAATTGGATCCGATCGTCGGGCTGGACCACTGCGGCGCGCACGAATGAACGCCCGCCCTCACCGTAGAACTCGCCGGGACTCAGGAGCGCGCCGCCGGCACGGGCCAGCCGTTCCGTGTACGCCCAACCGTCGTCGACCGGGATCCACAGGTAGAACGCACCGTCCGGCAGCGGCACCGGGGATCCTGACCAGTCACCGAGCACGCCCGCCAGCAGCTCGAGCCGCGAACGGTAGCGAGCCCGCTGTTCGTCGACGTGGGCATCGTCGTCGAGCGCGGCGACCCCGGCTGCCTGTGCCGGCCCCGGCACCATCATCCCGACGTGCTTGCGAACCTCCTGCAGGTAGGTGACGAGCTCGGCATCGCCCGCATAGAACCCGACCCGCAAACCCGCGAGGTTCGATCGCTTCGACAGCGAGTGCACCGCCACGACGCCGTCCGGTCCTCCTTCGAGGATCGTGCGCGGGCGACCCGCCCAGGTGAACTCGGCGTAACACTCGTCGGAGAAGACCGGAACGCCGTGTTCACGTCCCCACGACCCTGCTGCGTCGAGATCGTCGAGGGCGCCGGTCGGATTGTTCGGGCTGTTGACCCAGAGCACGAGGGCCCGGTCCGCGTCGTGCGCAGAGATGGACCCGAGGTCGAGCCGGCCGTCTGGGAGGGAGGGGACGGCGACGGGCCGACAGCCGGCGAGAATCGCCCCCATCTCGTAGCTCGGATACGACACCGCCGGGTACAGCACCGTGTCGCGTCCAGGCGTACGCAGGTGCAACCACTGTGGCAGCGTTGTGACGAACTCCTTCGTTCCGACGGTCGCACCGATCTGCGCCGCCGGGACGTCGACGGCGAAGCGACGAGCGATCCACCGTCGTGCCGCCTCACGCAGCGCCGACGAGCCGATGCTCGCCGGGTACGACCGCTCGGTCCCGCTGTTGGCCAACGCGTCGAGAACGGCCTGCGGTGGCGGATCGCAGGGCGTGCCGATCGACAGGTCGACCAAGCCGCCCGGGAGCATCGATGCGGTCGGCTTCAGCGTGTCGAGCCGGTCGTACGGATATGGCGGCGGAACGAACCCCGCCGACGTCACGGCGCTGGCTCCACCGCGGCGAGCACCGATTCGAGCCGACCGGCCGACGCATCGGACAGCCGGGCACGCACGGTCCAGAACTCTTCACCCTCCCCGATCGAGACGACCTCGCCCTCGCGATGTACGGCAGCGAGCACGTCGCCGCGGTCGTACGGAATCACGAACTCGCGGACCACGGTCAGCAGTCGCAGGCGATCGCTGAGCGTGCGTAGGAACTCGTCGACGTACTCGCCGGTCGCGGCGCTGATCGCCACCGATCCCGGGTGGTCTTCGACCAGTTCCTTGGCGACACCGGGAGCGAGGTCGGCTTTGTTGAACACGAGCAGTTCGGGAACGGCGGCGGCATCGATCTCGTCGAGCACCACACGCACGGCATCGATCTGGGCCTGCGGATCGGGGGCGCTGGCGTCGACGACATGCACGAGGTAGTCGGCGAGGGCCGCTACCTCGAGCGTTCCCTTGAAGCTCTCGACGAGTCCGTGCGGCAGTCGGTTGATGAAGCCCACGGTGTCGGAGAGCAGCACCGGTTCACCACCTGGGAGCGCCAGGCGGCGGGTGGTGGGGTCGAGGGTCGCGAACAGCCGGTTCTCCACCAGCACGCCGGAGTTCGTGAGCCGGTTCAGCAGCGTCGACTTGCCGGCGTTGGTGTAGCCGACGATCGCCACGGATGCCAGCCCGCTCTGACCGCGGCCCTTGCGCTGCAGCGACCGCGTGTCGGCCAGATCGTCCAGATCGCGTTCGAGTTTCTCGATGCGGCGCATGATGCGCCGACGATCGGTTTCGATCTTCGTCTCACCGCCACCGAATCGGGCACCGACGCCACCCCGCTGCTGGGACAACTTGGCTTCCGATCCACGGCGGAGGCGAGGGAGTCGGTAGCGCAAGAGCGCGAGCTCGACCTGCGCCTTGCCCTCGAGGGTGTGCGCGTTCTGGCCGAAGATGTCGAGGATCACCGCAGTTCGGTCGAGCGCGGTACGACCGAGCAGCTTTTCCAGATTGAACTGCTGGCGTGGCTTGAGTTCGTTGTCGAACACCACCGTGTCGGCATCGACCGCGAGGCAGAGCTGGTGGAGTTCCTCGGCCTTGCCCTTGCCGATGTACCAGGTGTGGTCCGGCGAATCACGTCGTTGCACCATACGCCCGACCTCGTCGGCGCCAGCGGTGTCGATGAGCAACGCGAGTTCGTCGAGGCTCGCTTCGACGCTCTCGTCGTCGTCGCGCGGACCGGCCACTGCGACGAGCACGATCCGTTCACGGATCGTGCGGTCGATGAGCGTTGCTGCGAGTGCCTCGTTGTATGGCGTGGTCATGCGAGGTCCGAGCCGATCTCGAACTCGATCGACGCCACGAACGTGGCAGGCCCGGTGAGCGACACCTTGCCCGGCGAGTCGTCGTCGAAACCGACGACGGCCGTTCCACCATCCATGTGCACGATCACCTCGGACGAGCCGCCGGCGACGAGGCCCCACGACCTCGCTGCGAACGCTGCCGCACAGGCGCCCGTGCCGCACGCCTCGGTGATG
>JANNNB010000203.1:0-4745 GCA_031398325.1 Actinomycetes bacterium | reverse complement strand
AGACATTGCGGCCTATGCTCAGTTCGCGCGGGGTCTGTCCCCGCGCGAACAGGGTTCGGTCAGTTGCTGTACGTCTGGAGCTTGCCGCCCTCGTCGGCGAGGCGGCGGAGCAGCGTCGACGGCTCCCAGTGGCGGTCGCCGAGCGACTGGCTGTACTCGGCGATCTTGTCGGCGATCTCGGCCAGCCCGACCGAGTCGGCCCAGAACATCGGTCCGCCCCGGTAGACCGGCCAGCCGTAGCCGTTGACCCACACGACGTCGATGTCGCTGCCGCGGACGGCGATGCCCTCGTCGAGGATCTTCGCACCCTCGTTGACCATCGGGTACAGGCAGCGCTCCAGCACTTCCTGGTCCGTCACCTCACGCTGCTCGACGCCACGACCGACGGCGAAGTCCTTGATGAGCTGCTCGACCTCGGGGTCGGGTGTCGACTCGCGGGTCTCGGGGTCGTAGGTGTAGTAGCCGCGGCCGTTCTTCTGACCGCGTCGCCCGTTCTCGCACAGCACCTCGCGGATCGTCGAGCTCGACGACTTCTCCTCCTTCCAGCCGATGTCCAGGCCGGCGAGATCGCTCATCGCGAACGGGCCCATCGGGAAGCCGAAGTCGAACAGCACCCGATCGACCTGCGCCGGCGTGGCGCCCTCGAGGATCATCTTCTCGGCCTCGGCGCCGCGGGTGAACAGCATGCGGTTGCCGACGAAACCAGGGCAGACCCCGACCATCACCGGGATCTTGCCGATCTTCTTGCCGATCGACATCGTCGTCGCAACGACGGTGTCGGACGACTTCTCGCCGCGCACGTTCTCGAGGAGCTTCATCACGTTCGCCGGCGAGAAGAAGTGCATCCCGATCACGCTCTCGGGACGCGACGTGACCGCAGCGATCTTGTTGACGTCGAGCGCGGACGTGTTCGACGCGAGCAGGGCGCCCGGCTTGCAGATCTCGTCGAGTTCCCGGAAGATCGACTGCTTCAGCTCCATGTCCTCGAACACCGCTTCGATGACGATGTCGCAGGTCGCGAAGTCGGCCTTGTCGGTCGACCCGGTGATGAGGGCCATCCGCTCCTCGACCGCCTCCGGTGGGATCGATCCTCGTGACGCCGACCGCTCGTAGTTCTTGCGCACGACGGCGAGGCCCTTGTCGAGCGCCTCCTGGTTGCGCTCGACGATCGTCACGGGGATGCCGACGTTGGCGAAGTTCATCGCGATGCCGCCGCCCATGGTTCCCGCGCCGAGCACACCGCAGGTCTGAATGTCGATGATCGGTGTGTCCTTCGCGATGTCGGGGATCTTGTTGGCCGCCCGCTCGGCGAAGAATGCGTACCGCTGGGCAGCCGACTGCGGGCCGGTGATCAGCTCGATGAACAGCTTCTGCTCGACCTTCAGACCCTCGTCGAACGGCAGGTTGGCTGCTGCTTCGATGCACTGGATGTTGTACTCCGGGGCGAGGAAGCCGCGCGACTTGCGCTCGATCGAGCGACGGAAATTGGCGAACAATTCGGTG
The DNA here is from genome assembly GCA_031398325.1 of Actinomycetes bacterium. Taxonomy (GTDB): domain Bacteria; phylum Actinomycetota; class Acidimicrobiia; order Acidimicrobiales; family Ilumatobacteraceae; genus Sva-07. The sequence goes on along the minus strand of JANNNB010000203.1, from coordinate 3,242 downwards.
TCGCCCTTGGCCGGAGCAACCTTGTCGTCGCGGTCGCGGACCCGCTTCAGCGGGAGGCCCTCGGCCACTGCGCGATTGGCGAAGGCGATGGCGGTTTCGCGAAGTGCGGCGACATCGCTGCCATCACCCAGATCAGCGGTGACGTCGTCGATGAGCCCATTGTCGAGCGCTTCCGTGCTGCTGATGTGTCGACCAGACGTCATCATCTCGAGCGCCATCGGGACGCCGACGAGACGGGGGAGGCGTTGTGTGCCGCCGGCGCCGGGGAGCAGACCGAGGTTCACCTCGGGGAGGCCGAACTTCGCCGAGGCCAGGGCGACCCGATAGTGCGCGCACAGCGCGACTTCGAGGCCGCCGCCGAGCGCTGTGCCGTGGATCGCAGCGATCACCGGGACGGGCGCGTCCTCCATGGCCGCCTGGACCTCCTGCAGGCTGGCAGCCTTCTCCGCACCACCGCCGAATTCCGTGATGTCGGCGCCGGCGATGAACGTCCGGCCGTCGCAGATCACGACGATCGCGCTGGCGCCATCGGCCACGGCCTTGTTGATCCCCTCGAACAGGCCCTGGCGGACGTGTGAACTCAGCGCGTTCACGGGAGGGTTGTCGACGATGACGAGCGCCACGTCGCCCTCCGCGCCGGAGACGATCTCGAGGCGGACGGTTTGAGTCAGTTGTGTCACGCCGCCAGTCAAGCAGCCGACGTCCGGGCGGCTCCAAGCCGAGCGCAGCGCTCCGGCCGGAGCGTGCGGGTCAGACGCCGGTCTCGACCTCGACGGCGGGGACGTCGACATCGATGTTGCCGTCGTCATCGGAGTCCGAGACGGCCAGGAACGCCACGAACGCGATCGCCGCGACCACGATGGCGGTCACGAAACCGGCCAGGAACGCGGGGACCCGGCTCGGCCGGTCGACCTCGGTCATCACATTGCGGTAGTCCGGCTGCGTGTCGGCGACGGGCTGTGCGACGGGCTGCGGGGTCACCGGCTGCACGACGGGCTGCGCGACGACCGGCTGGGCGGCGCCGGGCGGCGTGGCGTCGGGGGCGGCGTACACGACGTCACGGTCTCGCACATCACGTTCACGCACGTCACGGTCGCGCATGTCGGTGCTGATGTTGTCGTTTCGATCGGTCATGCGGGTCGAGCTACCCATTCCCGGCAGCCGTCAACCCTCCGCGTCCGGCCGACCGGGCTGCCGTCAGCTCGTCAACCCGAACCAGGGTGCTGCCGCGAGATCGGCCTCGTAGATCTCGCGATCCTCGGGGTCGGCCACCGGTGTCGCCCCGGCCAGCTCCAGCTCCGTTGCCGCTTCGTCGAGTCGGCCGAGGCAGGCCAGCGCCCTGGCGCGCGACTCGTGGCTGTACCCGAGGTCGAAGTCTGAGAGCCCGGCAGTGGCCACGATGCGCCCGCACTGGTCGGCGTGATGCAGCGCCAGCTCGCCGTTGCCGAGCACGACGTTCGTCCGTGACAGCAACCACGCAGCCCGCGCTGCGTTCGCCGGGCCAGTCTCGAACGCTCGCGCCCAGTGATATGCGGCGGCATAGGCCCGACCGAGCAGCTCGTCGACCTCGTCCGGTGTGAAATCGGCTGCCGAGGTCCGGCCGTCGAGGAGATCCCACGTCGCGTTGTTCGCGTCGATCGCCATCGCCCGATGGGCCTTCGCGGCGATCAGTTCCTCTTCGTCCGTCGGCGGTGCCGGCGCCGGTTGCTCGTCCTCTGTCACTGCGGGCCGACATTACAAGCCGCGATAGGGCTGCGGAGACGGTCCGAGTGGTCTGCGACGATTGTCAAGACTCGGTTACGACACCTACAGCCGGCCGCAGATGGTCCGATGGATTGACCGTGCGCTTCAGCCGTGAACTTCCCTGACATTCATTCCACACCCATTCCACATCGCGGCGGCGACATCCAGTGAGCACACGCTCGACCGGTACGTTGCTCCCATGAGCGCACAGCGGATCCGAGACGTCGAGTTCCTCGATCTGTTGCGTCTCGAACCGCACGGGCCCGACACGTTCGTCGGCATCGCCGCCCGCTATCCGTGGGGCGAGCGCCTCTATGGCGGACAGGTGGTCGCTCAGGCGTTGCGAGCGGCGGCGGCAACGGTCGACGCCGACCGGCCGGCCCATTCGCTCCACTCGTACTTCATCCGACCTGGCGCCCCGTCGGAACCGATCCGCTACGAGGTCGAGCGACTGCGCGATGGCAAGTCGTTCAGCACCCGTCAGGTGGTCGCCCGCCAATCGGGTGGCGCGATTCTGAACATCTCGGTCTCGTTCCAGACCCACGAGGAAGAAGCCGACGTGCAGTTGGCGAGTTTCCCGACCGGCTTGGCGTCACACGATGCGGGCCTCGACGACTACTCGTGGGGAGGCCTGCTCGATCGGCGGGCCGTCGAGGTGGAGGGCGAACCGGACCGGCGCGGCTACTGGATCCGCCTCCTCGCCGAGATCGGTGACGATCCGTTCGACCACCAGTGCGCGCTGGCGTTCATGTCCGACGCCGCACCGTCTCGAGCTGCCCGATCGCCGCACCCCGACTTCGAAGGCGACCTGAGCGATCGCGGCAAGTTCGTCGGTGCCAGTCTCGACCACGCCATCTGGTTCCACCGGCCGACGAATGCCGGCGAGTGGCACTGGTTCGACATGCGCTCGCACGGGCTCGCCGGCGCGCGCGGTCTGGTCACCGGCGACGTGGTGCGCGCCGACGGCGTCCACGTGGCGACCATCGCGCAAGAGGTGCTTCTCCGCAAACTTCGCGAGCGCTGACCCGGCCGCGTCCAGTGAGACCGGCCGTATCGTTGAGGCTCGATATGGGTCGGTCGGGCATCATCGTTGCGATAGCTGGGACAGCGATCGCCGTGGGCATGCTCGCCTTCGGCGCCTCCGACGCCGGAGCCCTGGACAAGTCCGGCGTGCCGGTCCGCCGGGTCGTCACCCTCGGTGATTCCTTCAGCTCGGGCGTCGGCATCCACCGGGACGGCAGCGACTTCGATGACGACGGCGAGGACGGGGCCGACTGTGACCGCGAACTCGACACGACTCCAGGCACGAAGCTGGCCGCAGTGCTCGGCGCCCGGGCCTCGATGGTCGCCTGCTCGGGGGCGGTGATCGCCGACATCGAGGGCCAACTCGAGGCCGCCGACGTCGAGGGCGACGGCGACGGCACGCTGCTCGTGCTGACGGTCGGCGGCAACGATGTCCGATCGTTCTCGGGCGACACGTGGCCGAACGTCCTGCTCGA
>JANNNB010000183.1:0-1594 GCA_031398325.1 Actinomycetes bacterium | reverse complement strand
GGATCCACCAGCGTGGCCTCGTGGTGGTGTGCCTGCGGGTTCCAGTGCGCGGCTTCCACCACGGTGGCACCGGATGCCGTCGCGTGTGCGACCAGTGCCTCGAAGGCCGCGCGGTCGGGCGCCTCGAACCACAACGAGACGCCGGCACCACGCGGGTTGCCGGGCTCGGGTGTCAGGAAGCCATGCTCATGCGCATCGAGACGATGGAGGTCGAGCAGGAGATCGTCGCCACACATGAGCATCTCGAACTCGGCGCCGCCATGTCCCGACGTCAGCCCAAGCACGTCCTGATACCACTGACTGGACGCTTCGACGTCGGCCACTTGGAGCATGGGCCGCAGCTTCACCCCGTCGACTCTAGGCGCCCGGGTGCCTTCGGGTGCGATGAGTCCTCTCGACATGGCCCGGGGTGGGCGCCAGAACCGGCGCACGCCGAGCGGCGATTCGTGATCCTTGCGAGCGGGTTCGCCGAAGCGCAGGCCTACCATGCCGTCATCGGCCCGGCACCTCTGGTACACGCTCCGTGACGACGAGCAAGAGTTCGTCGCGCACACCGAGAAAGGATCAACGCATGTCTCAGCTACTCCGAGTGCAGAACTTCTTCGTGTCGGCCGATGGGTTCGGCGCCGGCGAAGGGCAGAGCCTCGAACAGCCCTTCGGGCACGCCAAGAAGGCCGACCTCCCGGCCGATCTCGCCTCGTGGGCCTTCGCCACCGCGAGCTGGCCGAACCGCACCGATCCCGGCGGATCCCGCGGCCTGGACGACTACTTCACTCGCGACTTCGCTCGGAACATCGGTGCCGAGATCATGGGTCGCAACAAGTTCGGGCCCCAGCGTGGCCCGTGGGAGAACCTCGACTGGCAAGGCTGGTGGGGAGACACCCCGCCCTTCCACACTCCCGTGTTCGTCCTCACCCACCATCACCGACCGAGCTTCACGCTGACCGACACCACATTCCACTTCCTCGACGCGACACCGGCGGAGGCGTTGCAGCGAGCCACCGACGCCGCTGATGGGAAGGACGTACGGCTCGGGGGAGGCGTTGCCACGATACGGCAGTTCCTGGAGGTGGATCTCGTTGACACCATGCACGTCGCTGTCGCGCCCGTCGAGGTCGGCCGTGGGGAGCGACTCTGGAACTCCCCCGACGATCTGCTCGACCGCTTCCACCTCGAGTCCGTGCCGAGCCCCAGCGGCGTGACACATCTTCTGTTCTGGCGCCGGTAGCCAGCACGAACCACGGGCACTCATCTGAAGTCGGACCGGATCCCAGGAGGTCGACTTCGTGTCGGACGACTCGGCGTTGCCGGCAGGGCCCGGGGACGTTTGCCGTACGAGAGCAGAGCGACGAGATTGGGACTCTCGACTACTGGGCATGCTGCAGCGAAGATGGGGGAACCCATGAAAGCTGTGTCCAAGATCGTCCTGGGTGCCGGGCTGACAGTTGCGATCGTCGCGTGCGGCGAGACTTCCACCGATCTCGAGCAACGCTCAGCCACCGACGGCGCGATGACGAGCGATCAACCAAACGTCACCTCAACGACGACCGACGCTGCTCCCACCACCTCAGCGGTCGTCGAGACGACAACTGCC
>JANNNB010000060.1:0-3061 GCA_031398325.1 Actinomycetes bacterium | reverse complement strand
ACATCACCATGACCATCCATCCAGCACCTCCCACCTTCAACGCCCCGGCAGTACTTCCCGACATCCAGCTCTTCCTGGACCAGTTAGGAGCCGCCGGCGGACCACCCATTTACGAGCTGTCACCATCTGACGCACGCAACGTGCTTCGCTCGGCCCAGGACGGGCTCACCGCCGATCCGGCGATCACCATCGAGGACATGATGGTGCCCGGCGGGCCCGACGGGGACGTATCCGTTCGTGTCTTCCGCCCGACCGACGCGCCGTCGCCGCTGCCTGCGGTGATGTACTTCCACGGCGGCGGATGGATCCTCGGCGACAAGGACACCCACGACCGGCTGGTCCGCGAGCTCACCGCCGGGTTGGGCGCCGCGGTCGTCTTCGTGAACTACACCCCGTCGCCGGAGGCCGCGTATCCGACGGCAATCGAGCAGGCCTACGCGGCGACCGTGTGGGCATACGAGCACGGGTCGTCGGCCGGATTGGATCCGTCTCGGCTGGTGCTGATCGGCGACAGCGTCGGCGGGAACATGGTCGCTGCCGTCACCCTGCTTGCCAAAGAGCGGTCTGGTCCACCGATCGCACTGCAGGTGCTCGCGTACCCAGTCACGGATGCTGCGATGGACTCCGAATCGTACGCCACCTACGCGGACGGGCCGTGGCTGACCGCCAACGCGATGCGGTGGTTCTGGGACGCGTACGCCCCGGACCCGGCCGTGCGAAATGAACCGACCGCGTCACCGCTACGTGCCTCACTCGAAGAGCTCGCGGGTCTGCCACCGGCACTGTTGCTCACCGACGAGAACGACGTCCTGCGCGACGAGGGCGAAGAGTACGCCCGGCGGCTGGCCGACGCAGGCGTCGATGTCACGGCGGTGCGGTATCTCGGGACGATCCACGACTTCCTTCTTCTGAACGCAATTGCGTCGACAACACCCACGCGCTCCGCGCTCGACCAGATCATCCACACAGTGAGTCGCACAATCAGAAGCTGATCGTCACCGTGTCCATTCGGCAAGAGGCGGTCCCGCACGGACGCGTGAGGAGTTCGCGTTCCTCGAAGCACATCTCGAGGTCGCGGTGAAGCCGACACCTGCGTTACAGCGCAGGTGTCGGCACGACCGCACTCATCGGCGCCGCCAACGAACTGATCACGCATCCGGTCATCCGGGCTCAGGAATCCGAGTTGCTTCGTCGACCGAGCACGCGAGTGCGTTCCCGTCAAGAGCAGATCATCACGGCGTCAGCAGCCGGCCGTCGGCGCCGCAGCGCCTTCTGCCCCAGCGCAGTCGACTCCGAGATCAGCGGAGGGATCTTGCGTTGCTCACCGGCTGGGCGGACTCGAACCACGTGCGGGCTGGCCAAAGAACGTTCACCCATTCCCACAACAACGAGGAAAGCGATGAAACTACCCACCACTGCCCACACGGTTCGCAACGGCTTGTCGCCGGATCTGCGCCATGACACCATCTATCTTCTCAACCGGATTCTGGCGGACGAGTTCGTTCTCTACGTCAAGATCCTGGGGGCGCATTGGAACGTCACCGGGCCGAACTTCCGAGCGCTTCATCTTCTGTTCGAGGAGCAGTACACCCTTCTGCAATGCCAGATCGATCGAGTGGCCGAACGTGTCAGAGCTCTGGATGGTGCTGCGCTGTCGAGTACCGAGTCCTATCGCTCGAACACCCGGATTGTGGAATGGCAGCCGCACGTCACCCTGCCGGATGCGACCGGAATGATCGAGGTATTGCTCGTCGACCATGAGCTAGTCGTTGCGGAACTGCGACGCATTCACGGCCACCTCGGCGACAGCGGGCATGACGTCGCTACGTTGAGTTTGCTCGAGGATCTGCTCTTGGCCCACGAGAAGATGGCCTGGTTCCTCCGAGCACACACCGAATAGCTTGAGACGTCGGCGGAACCGTTAGGCCCTCGCTGGCATCTCGATCATTGTAGAGGTCCTGCAGTGGCGCCTTTACGTGCAGTGCCGCCGGCGTCACAGTGCCTTGCTGCGTTAGCCCCACCATTCGACTGCCCTGTTGAAACCCGTCGGCCGAACGGTTGCTGGGATCTGCGAGCACTGGAAATCAACCTTCGCAAGGGCGGCACCACACATCCCTATGCCGTGCTCCGCAACATCGCACCCGGTCACTATGACGTCGACCGCGGAGCGTGGATCACGGACCGCGACGGCTCGACACGCGCCTACAGGTCGACGGACAATCTCGTCGACCCGAGCTGGATCGGCCTTCCACCGTCGATCGTCATCGACGAGATGAAACGTGCCGGGCTGCAGTACGACTTCGATCGAGGGAGCGGTGTAGTCCTCCACATGCTCGCCGGTCTTGCGATCGATGGTCGCTTGGGTCTCACCGCGATCGGCAGGAACGTTGACGAAGCCAGCCACATCTACGACGCAGCCACTGAGATCGTCGCAGACTGCGCACGGTGACACCCCCGAGTCGACCCGAGTGAACAGCCGACAAAACGTCCGGTGGGAGCACGGCCCACCGAGATCTCACTGCTCGCGGGCGGCTGGAAACGGGCGACATCAGAGTGCCGGTAGGGGCGCACACTTCGCTCCGCTCCTGCACGCCCCCAGCCTTTGCAGTTGGTGGCCTCGCATGCGGTGTCGGGGTCGGCGTGCCAGCGTGCACGATTGCGACCACACTTCCGGCGAACTGTGGCGCAACGATCGCCCGTCGCCCCGCTCACAACGTTCACCGCTGGCGCACCGCGAATAGTCGGCCTGCGTGCCGCTCCGAACTGCCGCTCGGTACTGGCATTCGCCGTCCACTTCGGGCATTCTGCGCTCGTGCCGGAGCGAGTCGAGTTCAGACGAAGACGTGCCGATGGCAAGGTCATGAGGGTCGAGCAGCCAGGGTTCAGAATTTCGCGCACGGGTTGGTTCGTCGTGGTGTGCGTCGCCCTCGCGACCGGCGGATTGATTCTGTCGGGCCACGGAGTCGCAGCGTTGGCGTTTGTCGGAGCAGCCGGTGTTATCGCCATCGCACGCCGCGGTGAACCCGTGCAACGTGTCCGAGTTCGGGGATTCGAGGAGGTC
>JANNNB010000304.1:0-5949 GCA_031398325.1 Actinomycetes bacterium | reverse complement strand
CCCCACGCCCCCCGGCCCGACCCCCCCGCGCCCAGCGCCCCGGGCCCCTCTCGGCGCGTCCGAGCACACCGCGCTGGCGATGATGTCGGATGAGGGCAGTCAGCACCGGCCACGAATCAGCGGCTTGTTGGGCGATGCGATCCAACAGGTCCGGGAAATGGAAGACGTGCGCCGACAACTGGGTGGGATGACGGATTCGACCGGCCTGGCATCAGCGCACGTTGGTGACTTCCAACCACACGTGCAAGACCCGACGGTGTTGCACGCCAAGTCACCAGGAGAAGCACATGTCCATTTCCCGATCCCTCCGACGCGTCGTCGCGGCGGTACTCACAATCGTCGCCCTGGGCGGCCTGCTGACGGTGCCGTCAGCGGTCGCCAGTTCGCCGCCGACGGGCGAATTACCGACGATCATGCTCGTGCATGGGGCGTTCGCCGACGCATCCGGATGGGATGCAGTCACCGAACGCCTCCAGGATCGTGGCTACACGGTCATTGCTCCCGCCAATCCATTGCGCGGCCTGACGAGCGACGCCGCGTACATCAGCAGCGTCCTGGACACCATCGAGGGCCCGGTCGTGGTCGTCGGACATTCCTACGGCGGGATGGTCATCACGAACGCCGCCGTCGGCCACCCCAATGTCAAAGCGCTGGTCTACATCGCCGCCTTCGCGCCGGACGTCGGCGACACCGTCCAGGGGCTCGTCGCCATGAACCCCGGAAGCAAGCTCGGCCCAGACACCCTCGTGTTCCGACCGCACCCCGGCGGGATCGACGGCTACGTCAACCCGGCGTCCTTCCGTGACATCTTCGCCGCCGACGTCGATCGCGACACCGCTGCGGTAATGGCCGCCAGCCAACGGCCCGGCGACGCCTCAACACTGACGGACCTCTCCGGTGAGCCGGCCTGGCGAACCGTTCCGTCCTTCTACCTCGTCGCCTCGAAGGACAACCTCATCCCTCCGGCCACCCAGCGATTCATGGCAGAGCGCGCCGGCTCGTCGACCATGGAAGTGAAGTCGTCGCACGTCGCAATGATCTCGAAGCCGACGGCTGCGCTCGGGATCATCTTGCGAGCGGTGCGCGCCACCAGCTGATCGAGCGTCGATGGAAGGTGCCCAGTCAGCTTCTCGGACTGGCTGGGCACCCGACGACACGGAACTATGCGTTCCTACTGATTCGAACAGCGCATCCCATGGCCGAGTCTTGGAGCACCGACCACAACAACAGAAAGCAGCGGTACACCCATGACCTCCGATCGCACGCCCGACACGATTGTCCTCATTCACGGATTCTGGGTCACCCCCCGCTCCTGGGAGCACTGGGTCACCCGCTTCGAAGCCAAAGGATTCAAGGTGATCGCCCCCGCCTATCCCGGACTCGAAGTCGAAGTCGAATCACTCAACGCAGATCCAACTCCGATCGCCGACCTGACGATTCCGGCGATCATCGACACCCTCGAAGCCGTCATCGGTGGCCTCGATCAGCCGCCGATCCTGATGGGCCACTCCGCCGGCGGCGCGTTCATGCAGGTCGTGATGGACCACGGCTACGGCGCCGCCGGTGTCGCGCTGAACTCCGCACCCACCGAAGGGATCAGGGCGACACCGTGGACGCAGCTGCACTCGGTGTTCCCGGTGCTCAAGAACCCACTGAACCACCATCGGGCCGTCGGGTTCACCCTCGATCAATGGAAGTACGCGTTCACCAACACCTACACCGACGAGCAGTCCCAGGCGTTCTACGAGCGCTACGCGATTCCGGCATCGGGAAAGATCCTCTTCGACACCGTGCTGGCCAACTTCAAGCCGGGACACCAGGACGCGTGGGTCGACTTCCGGAACGACAATCGTGCACCGTTGTTGTTCCTGTCGGGATCCGAGGACCACATCATGCCTCCCGCGGTGCAGGCGTCGAATGCCAAGCACTACAAGTCGAACACCGTCACCGAGCACGAGGTGTACGACGGGCGCCCGCACCTGATGGTCGCTGGCGACGGTTGGGAAGAGATCGCCGACCGAGCCCTCGAGTGGGCGCTGGCCAACGCTGCGTGGACACCAAGCGTCGCCCCGGTCTGACACCGTGACCGATATCCGCTTCACCCACATCGGCGGACCCACCACGCTGATCGAATTCGGCGGATGGCGCATACTCACCGACCCCACGTTCGATCCGCCGGGACGCACCTACAAATTCGGCTGGGGAACGTCCTCCAGCAAAGTCCACGGACCCGCGATCAGTATCGATGACCTCGGCCCCATCGATGCCGTCCTGCTCACCCACGAGCACCACGCCGACAACCTCGACGAGGCCGGCCGCGCAATGCTTCCTCGTGCCGGCTCCGTGATCACCACAGCGTCGGGAGCGAACCGCCTCGGCGACAACGCCGTCGGACTCACCTCCTGGGCGACGACCCGACTGTCGCACCCCGAACGGACAACCATCGCGATCACCGCGACACCCTGCCGCCACGGGCCACCTGGCACCCACCCGATCGTCGGCGATGTCATCGGCTTTGCCATTCGATGGGAGGGCCAGCAACACGGCTCGCTCTGGATTTCTGGAGACACGGTGCTGTACCCGGGAGTCCGCGAGGTCGCCGACCGCGTTGACGTCGGTACAGCCATCCTTCATCTCGGCGGCGTTCGGTTCCCGATCACGGGGCCGCTTCGCTACACGATGACGGCCCGCGACGCCGTCGAGCTCACCGAAGCGATCCGACCGACAACGACAATTCCGGTTCACTACGAGGGCTGGTCACATTTCCGTCAGGGCCGCGACGCAATCGAGCGCGAACTTTCGAAGGCGCCAAGCCACCTGTCGTCCACACTCCGATGGGCGCCCTTCGGTGAACCCATCGACATCGCCGTGTAGCCGGCAGAACGAACAGGGACCCATGAGCGAACATCCGACGGAACCGACATTCACGACCACCGACGCCGGAATTCCTGCACCCGACGACGCCCGGTCACTGACGGTCGGCAACAACAGTGCCGGCCCACTCCTGCTGCACGACCAGTATCTGGTGCAGAAAATGGCCCAATTCAACCGGGAGCGAGTGCCGGAGCGAGTCGTGCACGCCAAGGGAGGCGGAGCTCACGGATGGTTCGAGACCGCATGTGACATGTCCGACTTGACCAGCGCCGGTTTCCTCTCGAAGGTGGGTCGACGAACACCGGTATTCGTGCGGTTCTCCACCGTCGCAGGCGAACTCGGCTCGGCCGACACTGTCCGCGATCCACGCGGCTTCGCGGTCAAGTTCTACACCGACGAAGGCAACTACGACCTCGTCGGCAACAACACACCGATCTTCTTCATTCGCGACCCGTCGAAATTCTCCGACTTCATTCACTCCCAGAAGCGGATGCCCGACACCAACCTACGCAGCCACAACGCCCAATGGGACTTCTGGACACTGTCCCCAGAATCCACCCATCAGGTCGCGCTCCTCATGTCCGATCGTGGCACCCCGCGAACGTGGCGTCACATGCACGGCTTCGGCAGCCACACGTTCATGTGGATCAACGGCGCGGGCGAACGCCACTGGGTGAAATATCACTGGAAAACCGAACAAGGCATCGCCAACTTCACGCGGCAGGACGCAAAGGCCATGACCGCCGAGGATCCGGACTTCCATGCCCGCGACCTCGCCGGCGCAATCAACCGAGGCGACTTCCCATCGTGGCGACTCGAGGTACAGCTCATGCCCTTCGGCGAAGCAGGCGGGTACCGCTTCAACCCGTTCGACGTGACGAAGGTCTGGCCGCATTCGGACTATCCCCGCATCGTTGTGGGCCGTATGACACTGGACCGGAACCCTGCCGACGTGTTCTTCGAGGTCGAGCAAGCGGCCTTCGAGCCCGGAAATCTCGTACCCGGAATCGGCCCGAGCCCGGACCGGATGCTGCTCGGGCGGATCTTCTCGTATCCCGACGCGCACCGGTACCGCATTGGCACCAACTACCACCAGCTGCCGATCAACCGACCGCGGGTTCCGGTGAACTCCTACAGCAAGGACGGCGCAATGAGGATGGAGCCCGCCGCCGCGAATGCGGTCTACGCCCCGAACAGTCACGGTGGACCCCGCTCCGCTGTCGAATTATGCACCGAACCGAGCTGGTTCACGAGCGGCGACATCGGACGATTCGATGCCGCCGGGCACCCTGAGGATTCTGACACGGCCCAGGCGACCACGTTCTGGCGCGATGTCCTCGACGACCGAGGCCGCGCCGACCTCGTCGACAACGTGGTTGATCATCTGAACGGCGGTGTCCAGTTCCACGTCCAACAGCGCGCAGTGCGTTATTGGTCGATGGTTGACGCCGAGTTCGGCTCGAGAGTCGGTAGCCGACTCGGTCACCAGCCGACGACTGGAGAGTGATCCGGCCTATTCCGAGTTCACCCGTTCGGAGGGGTGCGGGGTTCGACCGGAGGCGACAGCACGCTTCTGAGCTGACGTCGAGAAGCGATCCCGAGCTTTCGGTAGACCTTGCCGAGATGGTAATCAACGGTGCTCTTGCTGATGAACAACTGAGACGACACCTCCGAGTTCGTCGCACCGACCGACACCAGGTGGGCGATCTGCAGCTCCTGCGCCGTCAACTCGTTCATCGTGTCGACCACCCGACGTCGCGAGTGTTCACCTGTTGCGTCGAGTTCGATTCGGGTACGTTCGGCGAACGCCTCCGCGCCCATCTCGTTGAACATCGAAAGTGCGAGGCGGAGATGACCCCGTGCTTCCAAGCGCCGCTTCTGACGCCGGAGCCACTCCCCGAACACCAGATGTGTGCGCGCAGTCTGAAATCCGGCGCGGCATCGGCTCAACTGGTCCAGCGATTCGACATAGAGACGTTCGGCATCGTCGGTGTCGACGGCCAGCAGGGCTCGGCTACGCGCCAGAACACCGAGGGCATAGGGCGTGTCCGACGGCAGCGCACGCTGCTCGAGCTGACGAAGTGCCGTGGCCGCGGCGAGCGGTTCGTCGGCTCGGGATGCCGCCTCGATCAGATCTGGGAACGACAACATGCTCAGGAACGGGTTGTCCTGATAGTCCAGGTTCGCGGCCTCGAACGCCGCCTGATAATTGCCACGACCAAGCTCGAACACGGCGATCGAATACTCGACGAAGACCAGCATCCAACCGATCGAATGTTCGACAGCGTGGCGCTCGACGATGCCGGCCTCGGAGCGCATCGCTTCCTCGTGCCCTCGGAACGCCAGCACCATCATGTTGCCGACATCGACCGAGCCGCGCCCGATCGCCGACATCAACTGCACGCGTTCTGTGAAGTGCACATCTGCTGTGACGAGTGAACCGTTGATCAGCTCCGTCACACCCAGCCACATCAGGCCCTGCGAGAGCGCTTCGGGCGCAGCCCAGGCACGAGCGATACGGACGAGGCGTTCGGCCATTTCACGAAGGGTGTCTACCTCGCCCAGCGCTCCGCAACCCCAACTCCCTACGGAGAGCCACAGCAACAGGTCTGTTGAATCGTCATCCGACCCGTCGGCGAGCAGCTCGAAGGCGCGCCGATACGCCGGGACTGCCTCGGCGTGGCTGCGCATGAAGAGTGTAACATTGGCGTCGATCAACGCATCGACGGCACTCGAATCCGGCGATTCGATTCGCCGGATCTGCGACGCGAGACGCGCAACGTCCTCGTACGTCTCGCCGGCCGCTGAGAATCGACCGGACACTCGACCTGCGGCCAACGCCAGCACGAGGGTTGATCGCGCCAAGGCACCGTCATACGGCACGAACTCCTTCGCCGCGCCCATCAGAATCGTTGGAGTTCCGACTGCCACGCCGAGCGCGTACCGACACGCCCCGATGAGGCGATCTGCTCGCGCGCGGTCGAATCCATCGGCGAACCGGGCGGCCTCGTCGTCGAGCAACGCAAGGGCCGTTGAAGTAGGTGTTGCGGGAGAGTTCGAGGACGAGACTGCCGA
>JANNNB010000302.1:0-16739 GCA_031398325.1 Actinomycetes bacterium | reverse complement strand
CAGCGACCCCGAGATACGGGCGCCGGCGAGCGGCTTGGACTCGCCGTACTCCTTGCGCAGCGCCATCAGGCCGGGCATCTCGTGCTCGGCGAGGATCATCTCCTTGCGGCCGAACGGCGCCATCGAGATGTCGGCGACGCGATAGTCCTTGCGCGCGGCGAGTGTGGACGTGCTGGTTGCAGCAACGGTGTCAGTCATGAAAGGCCCTTCAGGCAAAATGGCGGCATCCGATCGATGTCGCGGATTCTTGATGGCGAAGCGGGCAGGGGCCTTCAGGCACCGATCGAATCAGCCCGGCGATTCGGTGGCCAAAGCCTACCCGAGCCCGCCGGAACTACCGAGGACCGTCACCGGAGCGAGGCCGACCTCGATCGTCATGACGGGACTCGCCGTGAAGCCGAGCCGCTGGAGGATGCCGAGCAGAGCGTTACGAGAGCACGACGGCATAGACGTCGAGCAAGTAGTGCAGCGAGCCGTCGTAGTTGTAGGCGTTGATCACGTTCGTGTCGGCGCCGACGGTGCCGTACTTCAGCAGCGACATGTTCGGTACGGTCTGGCCCTCGACGACGTTGACGTTCGAGCTCTCGGGCAGGCCCACCCCGCCCGGATACATCGTCATGTAGGTGGTGACCGCCACGGACGGGTAGGTCCGGGTCAGGCCGGTGCCGGTGAGGTTGCCGAGCAACGCCGACTGCGCCCCGATCGGCACGCCGCCCAGGTTCACCGAGTTGGCGAAGTCGGCGAAGCTCCAGCTCTCCGACGTGCCGAATCCGAGCGGGGTGCTGCCGAACTCGGGCTGGCGGGTGTCGAACACTCTGAACGGTGCATCGAGCGGAACGACGCGGCCGGTCGTGGAGTCGGCCGGACGGCCACTCTCGAGATAGCCGAGTACATCGACGATGAGGTGCGTGTCGCCGTTTGCGTTGTACAGGTGGATGTTGCCGTCGGCGCCGACGGGCACGATCGCCATGTTCGCCTTGACCTGACCGCGCCGCAGGTTCGTGTTCGATGTGCCGGGCTGGCCGGGCGGGAGGGCATTCGGGGTGGCCGAGATGAACGTGTCGGCCGTGTTGGCGACGGCGGTGATGTTGACCATCACACCGGTCACGTTGGCGCTCGCCGGCACGATGTCGACGACCGACGGCAACACCGAATCGGCACCGCGGATCGGCAGCGCCAGGCGGCCGTCGGCGGGCAGCGGACGGCCGGCGGCCCAACCAGCTGGCGTCGGGCTCGAGCGCGTGTCGAGGATGCGGCCGGGTCCGACCGGGATGAAGCGGGCACCGGTGTCGGCGGTGTCGGGATAGTCGCTCTTCGCGATCCAGCCGAACACGTCGACCGCCACGTGCGCAGCGGCCGCGCCCTGCGGGGTCACGAGGTTGATCGCGACTTCTCCGTTGGTCCCCGTGCCGACGACAGCCAGGTTGGGAACGTTCTCGCCCTGACCGAAGTTGACGAGCGACGAGACGCCGGCGCCGGAGCCCGTCGGCGAGATCGACAGGTAGCCCGCTGCGGTCGGATCGATGACGGTGACATTGAGCACGACCGCAAGGACATCGCGGTTGACGCCGGCGACCTCGGCGGGAACGCCGCCCTGGCCGAGCACATCGATGTTGAAGGCCGAACCTGCCACCGAGGTGGGTCGGGCCCCCGGTGTGGGGTTGTTGACCCCGGATCCACGGGTCTCGAAGATCCGTGTTGGGGTGAGCGGGTGGTACTCCCCGCCGGACCCCAGGCCTCCGGCTTGGGCCTGGACGGTTGGCGCGGCCGAGTCGGTCGCCAACTGGCCCACGACGGCAGCGGCACACAGCAGGCCGGCGGTCGTCGCAGTTCGGACCCAACGGGTGATGGTCATTGGCGTGAACCGTAATCCAATCGTCATGAGGGTTCTGTGCACCCGGACGCGATCGCGCGACCGGCGGAAATCGGGTCGGTCAGTCGAACGTGGGCCGGAGTCCGTCGCGCTCGACGATTCCCATGAGCCGATCGTGTTCGGGCCCGTCGACGGTGGTGGCCTCGTCGATGAGCATCACCGGGATGTCGTCGCGAATCTCGTAGGTCCGCTTCAGGCGGGGGTTGTAGAGCACCGACTCGGATTCGATGTAGAACAGCGCGCCCTTGTCTTCGGGGCACGCGAGGATTTCGAGCAGTTCGGCGGCGAGGGTCATACGAGTCCAGTCAGGTGCATTCAGTCGGTGATCAGCGAGAGTAGCGCCGCGACCCGATCGTCGCAGCTGTCACGGTCGGCCGCTTCGAGATTGAGGCGGAGCAGTGGCTCGGTGTTCGACGGACGAAGGTTGAACCACCAGTCGCCACAGTCGACGGTCAGCCCGTCGAGCTGATCCTGGGGCTCAGCGGCGAACTTCTGACTGATCCGTGCGATCACGGCTTCCGCGTCGTCCACCTGCGTGTTGATCTCACCGCTCGCCGAGTACCGCTCGAACGGCTGGCGGACCACCGACAGCGGCTGGCCGGAGCGGCCGAGCTCGGCCATCACCATCAACGACGCGATGAGCCCGCTGTCGGCGTTGAAGTTGCGGGCGAAGTAGTAGTGCGCCGAGTGTTCGCCGCCGAACACGGCCCCGGTCTCGGCCATCACCTGCTTGATGAAGGAGTGGCCGACCTTGGTGCGCACCGGAATACCGCCCCGTTCGCGGACCACTTCGGGCACGGCGTGCGAACAGATCAGGTTGTGCAGGATCGTCGCCCCGGGGTTCGAGCGCAACACGGCCGACGCCAGCAGCGCTGTCGTCGTGGAGCCGCTGAGGCCGTGGCCGAGTTCGTCGACCACGAACACCCGGTCGGCGTCGCCGTCGAACGCCAAGCCGAGGTCGAACCCACCGGCGACGACGCGGGCGCGCAGGTCGCGCTGGTTCGCCGGTTGCAGTGGGTCGGCAGGATGATTCGGGAACGTCCCGTCGAGTTCCGGGTACATGACTTCGAGTTCGACCCCAGGAAGCCGCTTCATCACCGCCGGTACGACGAGACCACCCATGCCGTTCGCGGTGTCGGCGACGACCTTCATCGAACCGATCTCTGCCGGGTCGATGAAGCTCAGCACGTGATCGGCGAACTTCGACAGCAGATCCTGTTCCGATCGTGTCCCACAGCTGCTGGCTGCAGCCGGTACATGCCCGTCGAGCACGGCTTCTGCCACGCGTTGGACCTCTGCGAGGCCGGTGTCGACTCCGACGGGGCGGGCCCCGGCGAGGCAGAGCTTGACGCCGTTGTACCCCGCAGGGTTGTGCGACGCCGTGAACATCGCGCCCGGCGCGTCGAGCGTGCCCGATGCGAAGTACATGAGGTCGGTCGAGGCGAGCCCGATGTCGACGACGTCGAGCCCGTGCTCGAGGAGCGCGTCGGCGAACGCGTCGAGCAACTTCGGTCCGGACGGACGCATGTCGCGGGCGACGACGACTCGCGTCGCTCCGACCGAGGTGACGAAGGAGGCGAAACCCACTCCGAGTGCGTGGGCCACTTCGACGTTCAACTGATCGGGGACGGTGCCCCGAACGTCGTAGGCCTTGACGATGTTGGAGAGGTCTGACATGACGGCCGAGAGGCTATCGGCGACCGCTCACTACCCGTGGTTCATTCACCCGGGAGGGTGGGGAGCAGGGGGAGGTCGCCAACCCGGATCGAGCTCCGGCGCCGTCCCGGAAACGGGTTGCAGGTCGGCCGGACGAGCGGTCGGATCGGTGTCGTCAAGTGCCCGAGGTGGAACGACCTGGTCGTCGTCAGGCCCGTCGTCGTTGTCGTCGTCTTGACCACCGGCGTCCGGGTAGACGACATCGCCGCGCCAACGCCAGAAGAAGCAGAGCGCGATGCCGAGGAACGTGAGTGCGTAGAAGAACACGTCGAGGCTCGACCGGCCGTACGTCAGCGTCACCTCGGTGTCGGTCGGCACCACCACCATGAAGTTCGGAGCGACGCGATACGGACCGTCGGCGCCGCTGACTTCCCAGTTCGGGAAATAGCTGACCCGGACGAGCACAGGCACACCGATCTGATCGACGCTGAAGCTCACCGATTCCTCGCCGACGTCGACGTCGGACACCGTGATCGGTGGCAGGTCGACGACCTCGATCGGCTCGCCCGGTACGACGTAGTCGACGTTCCGACTGCGGTCGCCAGGTTCGCCGACACGAGCCTCCATGTCGATCTCCACGGGGATGCGCTGCCAGTCGTCGGGGCCGTCGTCGGCAGGCATCGCCGGCCAATCGTCGCGGCGTTGGAACCAACTCGTACCGACCTCGAGATTGCGCTCCCGCTGATCACCCGCACGCTCCGCGACGACCACCGGCTGCACGGTGAGCGGCTCGACGATGCGCGCCTCGGCCAACTCGTAGATCTCCCACGGGCCTGACGTGTCGATCAGTACGAGCCGATCGTTGGCGGCGGCTTCCTTCTTCGCCTCGTCGGTGCGGACCATCAGGTAGCGCACACCGAGGTCGGCCATGTGCTGCACACCGACCTCGGCATCGTTGTTGACGTAGCGCAGTTGACGAACCGGGTTGGACGACTGCTTCGACATCGCGGCACCCGTGAGGAAGTGATACGGCGTGGTACCCGAGGCCTCGAAGAACAGCCCTTCCATCGACGCGATGCACCCGTCGGTCCAGTGCGGGAGCAGCATGAGGGACATCGTCGTGCCGTACTGACCGTTGTCCTCGCTGTTCTCCCAGAGCGCGCGGCCGCAGCCGTTCGTACGGCCGATCTCGTCCATCGTGTTCACGACCGCGTTGTACTCCGGATAGGCGGGCCGGCCCTCGTAGCCCAACATGTTGTACCGGGTCCAGCCATCGGCGACGGCTCGTCCGGCATCGGGCGTCTTTCGGAACGGTCCCCACGCGTACACCGTGGTCTCACCCGCTGCGACACGGCCGTCGAACGGCAGCATCTCGTACATCCAACCGAACACCAGCAAGCACGACATCGTGATCGCTCCGGCCGCGAAAGCACCCTCGATCGCACCCATCTGACGGGACGCAGCCCGTCCGCGGAGGGCGTTCACGAACCAGCCGACCAGCTCGATCGCACCGATCATCATCAGCAGGTAGCGCATCAGGTAGATGAACGGGAGCAGTCGCGGGTTCCAGAGCAACCCGATGCCCGGCAGGCTGTCGCGGGTCAGGTACACGAGGCCGACGAACGTGATCGCGATGAGGCCGATGGCCGTGCCGTTGAGGTTGCGACGCATGATCATCGCGACGAACCCGATGATCGCCAGCGCCGTGATGATGAAGTCGAGCGGCGCGGTGAGCGGGAAGAACATGTCGTAGAACGAGTCGCTCGAACCCTCCGGACGGAAGCCGTACTTCATGTCGGTCATGAACTCGTGACCGAACAGGAACGGGCCGACCCACCACGCCGACAGCAACAGGGTCGTCGCACCGGTCGTGATGGCGTAGACGAAACGCGACCGGTCGATCCAGACCAAGCACAGGATGATCGCGCTGACGGCCACGAAGATCAGAACGATGCCGTGGGACACGGCGGCGAGCGACAACACGATCGCGGCCGAGACGCGGTACTTGCCGGTTCGCAGTCCGGCTGCGAGCAGCCCGAGACCGAACATCGCGAGCGTGAGCGCGATCGAAAAGGAGTACTCACCCGCCATCGTCGACTTGACGTTGCCGCCGTAGATCTGGAAGCTCTCGTCGAGCAGGAAGCACAGACCGGCGACCGCGAACAGTTCGGGGATCGGGTGGCGGAAATTGGCCAGCCGACCGAACGTCCAGCAGGCGAGCGGGAACAGTACGAGGCCGGCGACCGCCACCAACTTGAACGCCACGCCGTAGGGCAGCACGACGTCGAGCGCGACGATCGCCAACGCCGGGATCACCATGTAGAACCGATAGAGCGGCAGGCCCCCGTACCAGTCCATCGTCCAACCGGACAGCTGGAAGTTCGGCAGCAGATGATCGCGCAGGTAGGCCGGAGCCCAGACGTGGGCGCCCATGTCGCCACCGGTCGGCGTGGTGTCGTCGAAGACGAGGTCGCTCCACGGCAACGGGCTCAAGTGGACGATCATCATCATGATCGACGTCGAGGCCACCAGGACGGTCGCGGTGACCACGAAGCGCACCACCCGCTCGGTGCTCCACGGCCGCCGCCACATCCAGTCCATCGGGCGGCGCACGATGCGCCGGCCGGCCCGCGCGTACCACGGCGCGACCGGGGACTCCCGATCGGACTCGGCCGCAGCACCCGGACTGGTGGAACTGGCTTCGTCGAGCACCTCGACCGTTCCGTACTCGCGGTCGTACCAGTCGATCGCGTCCTCGCCCGTCGTGTCGGGATCTCGCACGTCGTCAGTCATCGTCAATCGTCCGCCACCATCATCCACACGTCATCCAGACCACGACCATTCATGCCGCGACACATGATGGCGGACGCTCGGCGCGGCGACACGTCACCAGGCGAGAATCAGGCCGGTGAGGTTGAACCCGATGTGCGTCGTGATCGCCATGCCGAGCCGGCCCGTGCGCATCGCACAGAAGCCCAGGATCAGCGCGAACACGAACAATCCCGGGTACTCCACGACCCGGAAATGCACGAGGGCGAACAGCATCGCGACGCCCACCACCACCAGACCGTCGTTGTACCGGGCGAGCAGCGATCGCTGGAGGAGCCCGCGATAGAAGAGTTCCTCCACGACCGGCGCGCCGAATCCGACGAGCACGACGAGCAACAGCGCCGAGCCACCCGTGGCGCGCTGGATCAGGTCCTTCGCGTTCTCTTGCAGCCTGTCGTCCGTGAACACGTCCGGCCAGATCGAGCGCAGCGGGAGGTACACGAGATTGATGACGACGAGTTGGGACAACGCGCCGATACCCAGTCCGACCACGTCGATCGCCCGGAACGACACACCGAAGTCGACGAGGAAGTTGCCGGTTCCCGAGCGGTCGGAGGCGACCCACATCCCGAGCAGGTAACAGACCCACGCCGAGGTGAGCGCAGCGGCCATGACGCCGATCGAGATGTCGGCGACGTCCTCTCCACCGCCCAAGGCGCCGACCACGACCGACGAGACCAGCTGAGCGACCGCCCACGAGACGGCGAAGGCGACGACCGCCGTGCCGACGTCGATCGGGGCCGCCGCCGCAGCCCGGATCGGGCTGCCGAGCGACCTGGTCACGCGCCTCGGCGCCGGTTCGGCCACGGGCAGCGACACTACCGGCGTGAGACGAAGCGGCCTGCGCGCCGCCTCAGACGGCGAGCAACACGTGCTGGCTGAGCAGGCGGCGGTCGTCGAGCCGCCAGCCGTGGGGCACGGACAGCCGCGCCGCGTGACGCACGCACAGGTCGTACGCGTGCGGATCTCGCTCCGCGATCAGTTCATCGAGCCACACGTGAGAGTGCTGGTAGTCGTACGTCAAGGTCACGGCGGCACGCTCGGAGCACCCGGATCGGGAACAATGACGACGATCGCTCGTCGGCATCGAGCCGGTGGTCGTGCGGTGTGATGGAATCCCAACATCCATGGGCCGAAAGCTACGATTTCGGAGGCCGCAGACGGTGGATGGTCGGCTGTCACCCGACCTCGTAACAGGCCAGAACACGCGTAGCATGTCTCCATGAGCAACCTGCCTCCACCCCCGCCTCCGCCCCCGCCGGGCCGAGGTCACGGGCAGCAGCGCCGCACCGACGCCGATCGCAAGACCCCAGAGCGCGGACACGGCGACCAGCCGCCCGCCACCGGGTCCGGTCGCGGCCCGGGAAGTTGGCCGAAGTGGACCATCTGGGTGCTCGTCGGTGTGCTCGCCGCAGCGTTCCTCGTCCCCAGCCTCTGGCCGAGCGACAGCGGAGAATCGCTGACCTACACCGAATGGCGCACGCAGGTCGTCGAGGGCAACATCGACACAGCCGTGATCAACACGGGCTCGGGGAAGATCACCGGCGAGTTCGTCAACGGCGACACCTACTCCACTTCGGGCGGCGGCGAGCGCGGCGTCTCCGACGCCGACGAGCAGCTGATGATCGACGAAGGTGTCGATTTCGAGTTCAAGCCGCCGAGCAACAACTGGTTGCTGAGCGTCCTGTCGATCTTCCTGCCCGTCATGCTCATCATCGGGTTCTTCATCTGGATGCAGCGGCGAGCGTCGGGCCAGATGGGCAACGTGATGTCGATCGGCAAGAGCAAGGCGAAGGCCTATGACGCTGACAAGCCGTCGACCACCTTCGACGACATCGCCGGTTACACCGGCGTGAAGCAGGAGATCACCGAAGTCGTCGACTTCCTGCGGATGCCGGAGCGGTTCAAGGAGATCGGCGCACGCGTGCCCAAGGGCATCCTGCTCGTCGGGCCTCCTGGTACCGGTAAGACGCTGTTTGCTCGCGCCGTCGCCGGCGAAGCCGGCGTCGGGTTCCTCAGCGTGACCGGATCCGACTTCATGGAGATGTTCGTCGGCGTCGGAGCGAGTCGCGTCCGCGACCTCTTCCAACAGGCCCGCCGCATGGGCAAGGCCATCATCTTCATCGACGAGATCGACTCGATCGGACGCAAGCGTGGCGCCGGCCTGGGCGGCGGCCACGACGAGCGCGAGCAGACGCTCAACCAGATGCTCGCCGAGATGGACGGCTTCGAGACCTCCGAGGGCATCGTCATCATGGCGGCGACCAACCGACCCGACATCCTCGACCCTGCGCTCCTGCGCCCGGGTCGATTCGACCGCCAGATCATCGTCCCGTTCCCCGAGTCGAGTGAGCGCAAGCTGATCCTCGAGGTCCACAGCCGTGACAAGCGCATGGGTCCGGACGTCGACATGGAGACCATGGCCCAGGCGACGCCCGGCATGTCCGGTGCCGACCTCGCCAACCTCGTCAACGAAGCTGCCCTGGTCGCCGTTCGTCGTGGATCGAAGGAGATCGAGCGGATCGACTTCGAGAACGCCCGCGACCGCGTCGTGCTCGGCGCCCGACGCGAGTCACTGGTGATGTCGGCCGAGGAGAAGCGGGCAACGGCGTACCACGAGGGCGGTCATGCCCTCCTCGCGACGGTGCTCCCGCACGGCGACCCACTCCACAAGGTCACGATCCTGCCTCGCGGCATGGCGCTCGGCGTCACGTGGTCGTTGCCCCAGGAGCGCCACACGTACTCCAAGGAGTTCTTCGAAGACACGATCTGCAAGGCGATGGGTGGCCGCGTCGCCGAGATGATCGTCTTCGGGCACCTCAACTCCGGGGCCGCCAACGACCTCGAGCAGGCGACCGGAATCGCTCGTCGGATGGTTCGCGAGTGGGGCATGTCGGAGCGGGTCGGCCCCATGGCGTGGAGCAGCCAGCAAGCGGTGTTCCTCGGCGAGGACCTCATGTCGTCACAACGTGAGTACTCCGACGACACGGCGAAGCTCCTCGACGAGGAGATCGCCCGCATCCTCACCGATCAGGAGCAACGAGCGACCGAAGTGATCACGCGTCACCGTCGCGGTCTCGAGCTCATTGCCGAGGCGTTGCTCGAGCGCGAGACGATCGACGGGCCCGAAGTGGCTCGGTTGATCCACCTCGGAATGACCGAATCGGGTCAGCCGGCGACCGACATCGTCACACGCTGAGCCACCCCGTCAGCCCTGGCCGAGGTTCGGCTCGGGCGATGACCCCGGCTGGCGGGCCTCGGCGACCGCTGCCCACAGATCGGTCGCCGACATCGGACCGATGAAGCCGGCACGATTGACGCCGTTCGCGTCGGCCACCACGACGGTCGGCACCGCCTCGATCGAGTAGCGCTCGTGCAGCGCACGATCGGCGACGTACTCGACCTCGACGACCGCGACCTCCGCTGTGTCGAGCACCTTGGCCTTGTCGACGACGCCCTGACACACCTGGCACGTCGACGAACTGAACACGGCCACGAGCCACGGTGCATCGGGCCGGGCGAAGTCGGCCCGGTCGAGCTGCTGGGGCACCGCGAACTTGCGCTGTGTCGGAGCATCGGCGGTGCGCCGCGAGCGCGTCACCATGGCGATGATGCCGACCGCCACGACGATCACGATCACGATCACGAGGCGTTCCACGACCATGAGGCTACTGGTCGACCGACAACGCTCTCCGAGGCCCGGGCGACCGGGTGGGGCACGTCAGCTCACACCGACGGAAGGGCCCACGATCCCGATCGACCGGCGAGTTCGTCACCATCGGCGTCGACACCTCGCGGCAGCGAGCGCTCCACGAACACCCGGTTCGTCGATGTCAGGATCAACTCGGTCCCGAGCGCATCAGGTGATTCCAGATCGATGGTGATCACCGCTCCCGGACCGATGGGGATGTCGGTCAGACCGTCGACGGGTGTTGCTCCGCCCGGTCCCACCGCCGAGATCGTGATCGATCCCTCGACGTTGTCGACGTTGTAGACGACGAGCGCACCTGGCGTCGGCACCGACGGGCCGATGCCGACGTGCCATTGCGTGGCGACGAAACCGTCCTGGCGTGGCGGCGCACCCAGAACCACCGACGTGGCGACCAGATCTCCGGCGGGCCGGGTCAGGATCCGCTCGACCACGATCGAGGGCTCGGACAACGTCGAGAACACCACAGCGTGTCGGCCATCCGGAATCCCCGCTGCGGAGCCATCGGCGAACGGGTCGAACACCACGACGCGACGCGATGGAACCACGATCGGTTCGACGTCACCGAAGTTCGCCTCGACCGGCAGACCGAGAAACACCGCGTCGACTTCGACATCGGCATCGGTCGGGTTGTAGATCGCAAAGGTCTCGCTGACCCCGGCGCCACGCTCGCCATCGGCGAACCAGAACTGATCGCGCAGAGCCGGCGCTGCCAGGCTGACGTTGTAACCAAGTCGGCCACCGCCGAGGTAGTGCTGTGCTCGCCCGAGCACGACCCGCCCGCTCGTCGTCGTCACCTCGACCGCGATGACCGGCTCGTTGCGAGCACCGAGCTCGGCGATGGGAATCACCTTGACCGACCGCGGTGGAATCGGGAAACCGCGGAACGCCGAGGGCGACGACTCCCCCGACTCCGTGGCGAAGCTGAGCTGCGCGATCGCGACGTCGTCATACGGGTTGGACAAGATCAGTGTTTCCACGCTGCCGTCGACGGTGAAGCCGTCAGCGAGGTACCAGGTGTCGGACGTGTCGTTGGAGCACGGCGCGACCGACTCGCCCGCGGGATGGATCGCCCGTTGCTCCACGATTCCACCGCCGCCGTCCAGCTCGACCACGACGGTGGCGAAGGGGGCAGTGACGAGCGAGTCGACGTCGATGCTCGACTGCGACCACGGCGCCACCGTGAAGCCCTGCCCCGCTGCAGCACCATCGGGGGTCAGCACGGTGAACCGGCCGACGAGCTCCTCGCTGTCGCGGTTCGACACGATCACCTCGCCGCCGACGCCCTCCTCACCCGATGCGGGAACGCCGGGGCAGAACCAACTCCCGGTGAGCGTCTCGGCGCCGCTGACGTGCGGCATCCACGTACCCGCATCGATGGAGAAGACGGCGGGCGTCTCGACGGGCGCGTCTCGACCGACGAGGAAGAGCCCGGAGAACCCGGCCAACAGGACGGCAAGGGCCGGGATCGCGCGGCGCATCACGTCGGCTCCCCCGGCATTCCAGAACCGTCCGGGCCATCAGGATGATTCGGCCCGGAGACGTCTGTCGACAGGTGATCGACGAGCGTCGGCTGCAACGGGTCAGCGGGCAACACGATCAGGGTTTCATCGCTCGCGAAGTTGGTCACACGTCGCCCGCGCGGCACGCGGATCTTCAACGCGATGAAAATTGCGCCGACCCACAGCACAACCTGCAGTGCGATGAGCAGCGCTCGACTCGATGGGCTCTCGTACCGCAGCTCGGCCTCGCCGACCGTGTCGACGTCGAACGCTGTGCTGATGCCGAACGATCGGCGAGCATCGAGCGCATCGTCACCGACCGAGACCTCCCAATGCGGGTCGAACGGCACGCCCAACTGCACGACGCCGGGGGCCACGTCCGCGAACGACGGGGAGAACTGGTCGGCGCCGGGCATGATGGGAACGGCGTCGTCGAGATCGGCCCGCAGCAAGGCCTCGATCCCCGCCGTGATGCTCGCCTCCGCAGCCGCGCCACCCAGCAGGCTCGTCGTGGCCAGCCAGGCCGAATTCTCGTAGATCTCCAGCGTCGGGAACCCGCCGCTGATCGTCGCCAGATCGAGCTGATCGTCGAGGGACTCGGACAATCCGGCCGCGATCGGGACCGGCTCATCGGTCGTCGAGACGACGCCGTCGAATTCGGGAATGACCACATAGCGGATCCCGAGCGGCGCCAGCAGCCGCCCTGCGCGCAACGTGGACGACGATGCGATCTCGTCGAGTGCGGTGTTGACGAACGCAGTTGCGTCCGTGTCCGGCGGCGCCCATCGGTCACGAACGTCGAGGTCGCCATCGTCGATCAGGGCCCAGGAAATACCATCGCGATACTCGGTGGACGGAACGGGCAACACCCGAGAATCACCGACAAGGAGCACCCGGTAGTCGCCATCGACCGGGTCGTCGACGAGCCAGGCATTCATCAGCCGACCGAGGGTCGTCGTCGGAGTTTTCCACGCCCCGTCACCGATCGCCGCGAGCCCGGGAACGATGCCGACGACGACGGCGATCATCGCCAGCACACCGAGTGGCTGCCGCCACCCGAACCTGTCGCCGCGGACGTCGAGATCGAACGCGGCGAACACGGCCGCCGCAGAAATTGCGACACCGAGCGCCACCGGCACGAGCAGGATCCCGGCCTCGGGCAACTGGATCGGAAAGGATCCCCGGTCGCCGAGTACCGCCAACGCACCGAACGCGAGAACGACGAGGCCGGCGCGCACGGCCCAGGTGAGGCGCCAGGCCCGCGCCAGGGCGACCGCAGCGATGACGGGAAGGAACAGGGCGATCGCCAGTGCGGCAAAATCCGTCGGCCCGATCTCGAACGATGCCAGCTCGAGCAGTCCGCGGCCCGGATCGCCGATCGGCGGCGGGCCCACGATCGAGCTCCACGACCAGGTCGACAGCCACGGGATGTTCAGAATCGCCCCGACGGCAGAACCGCCGAGGCCGCACACCACGAACCACGCTGCGACCCGCCACGAACCGAGGGCCAGGAGCGTGGCGAATCCGAGCAGCAGCGCGAGCAGTGCGGCGACGGCGACCACGACGGGCGAGAAGGCAGCGGCGAGGCCGATGACGAGGCCGAGCACCACCGTGCGCCGAATGCGTTCGAGACCACCGATGTGCACGACCCCGTCGGTGAGGTCGACGTCCACCGCAGCAGGATCCGCCGTTTCGATGCCGACCGCACGCCGGAGCAGGTGCACGACCCACGGCGTGACGGCGTACACGACGAGCACGGTCAGTCGACCCCCCGCCATCGCCCCACCGACCAGCGGTGTCGCCGAGTACACGATCAGCGCTGCGACCCGGGCCCGCGTCGATGGGAACACCGTCGCCAACTTCCACATCCCAGCGGCGCCGACGAGCACGAGCCCGACGACGAGAAGCGTCTGGAGCAGACCCATGCGGAACAGCGTCGCCGCCGACATCGCGGCCAAGGTCGCCCAGCCGGTCGGGTTCGCCTCGGTCGCGCCAGCACCTGTGCCGTTCCATCCCGACACGAAGGAGTCGAGCATCGATCGAGGGCTGTCCGGGAACGGCAAGAACTCACCCACCGCTGGTACACCGCCGCTGAAGAACGTTCGGCTGCCGACGACGACACCCACGATCACGCAGATCCACGCGATGACCGGTGCAGTGGTCCCGTCCTTCCAGCGCCGAATGGTCTCGTCATCGGAAACATAGGTCGCCGTGTCACGACTCCTCAGGTACGCAGCGAGTCGCGCACTGCCTCGCGTCTGCAACCCGGCGACCTCGCGTTCGGGCACAAGTCGGAACGACTTCACCACCCGTCGGCGTGCGAGCACCGACGGGGTGCGCGGGATCAGCCCGAGCAGCGCCCGCAACGACGCCCACGCCTGACCGAACGTGGCCGTGAACACTCCGACGACGAGTTCGGCGACGGTCAACAGCACCATTTCGATCGAGCGGCCTGGCAGTCGACTGCCCCCCGTCAATACTGCGACGGCACGCATGCGGTGTTGGGCTCTGAGTCGCTCGTGATGGAGGTCGGGTCGCCGGTCCGCGAGCCGACCGCGATGACGAACCCGGGCCGACGGGGTGACCACGACCCGTGCACCGCTGTGGTGGATCCGCCAGCACAGCTCGACATCTTCGCCGTGGAACGACATCGCCTCGTCGAAACCGCCGAGCTCTCTGAACAGATCGGCTCGCACGAGCACGCAGGCGCTCGGCAACACGAAGACGTCCCGCACGCCATCGTGCTGCTCCTGATCGAGTTCACCGAGCTCGATGGTTCGATCGACCTCACCGAATCGGTCCACCCCCATGCCGACCGACTCCAGCACCCGTTGGTCACTCCAGGACACCAGCTTCGGGCCGACGATGCCGGCGTTGGAGCGATACAGCTCCTCGACCATGAGGCGGAGTGCATCGGGATCGAGCGCAATGTCGTCGTGACAGATGAGGAAGAGCCCGTGCTCGCCCTCCACCAGACGCAACACCTCGTTCGCCACCGTTCCGAAACCAGGATTCCCGTCAACGCCGCGCACGAATGCGTCAGGCAACCGCGCTGCGACCCGGGCACGGACCTCGTCGACCGATTCCACGGCGGTGTCGGCGGCCGCGCGAGCGACGGAGGTGGTCGTGACCAGGAACAGCAGTCGGAGGTTGGGGTAGTCCTGGCGTGCGAGGGATTCGATCGTCTCGTCGAACCATGGCCCCGGGTCGTGCACCACGACGACGCCGACCACGGGTGGCGCCTGCACGACGGACGATTCATGCATCGGCGCCGGCTCCGGGGGCGATGCCTGTGACCTGTCCGTCTCCACGATGGATCGAGGCTAGCGGTGGGTCGACGAAGCGGGGGGTCAGGCGTCGATAGGCTCTGGGCCTCATGGCGAACACGACGCACACCACCACGCCACGATCTTCTCGATCCCGACCGTCCGTGACCAGCGTCGATCTCACCACTTTTCCGCTGACGAACATCGACCTGACGAATTTCGACGTGGCCGCGATGCTGGCCTCCGACCCGGCGCAGCTCGCTCGTACTGTGGTCGGGGCGACTGCCACGGCCGTGCGTGAGACCGCCTACGTCACCGTCGGCCTGACCGTCCTGGGTCTGCAGCGAGTCCAGGCCAAGCGTCACGACATCGGACGCTCTCGGCGCCACTCGGCCGGCACCATCTCCTAGAATCGTTCACTCGTGTCGACCGTCGTCCCACCTACGCCAACGCGCACGCCCCTGCCCGAAGGCACCGTGCCGGTGGGTATCGCGCTCCTCATTGCCGGCGTCGCCACGTACGCATTCTTCAAGGTTGGCACGGTGGCTGTGGGAGGCAGCGAAGAGTTCGCGCCGTTGTCGGCCCTCTGGTTCGCGACGTTCGCACTGGCGCCCGGTCTCTTCCTCCCGCTCGAACAGGAACTCGGACGGGCGATCTCGCACCGTCGTGCCCTCGAAGAGGGCGCGAATCCCGTCGTGCGCAAGGTTGTGCTGCTCGGTTCGTTGATGCTCGGGATCGCGCTGCTCGGCATCGCGATCGCCAGCCCGTTCCTCGCGAGCGCGTATTTCGACGGCAACTGGTTCATGGTGCTGGCGCTGGCCATGGCCTTCATCGGGTACGCACCGGCACACCTCGCTCGCGGCGTCTGTTCGGGTTCCGGCCGGTTCTCGGAGTACGCGCTCATCATGGGGTCCGACGGCGTCGTGAGAATCGCACTCTGCGTGGCGCTGGCTGCGGCCGGAATCACCGCGGTCGGCGCGTACGGCATGGTCATCGCCGTCTCACCGCTGTTCGCCGTTGCCTATGTCTTCCAGCGTGGTGGGCTCAAGACCGACCCCGGCCCGCCCGCGGACTGGAACGAGATCACTCCGAATCTCGGCTGGTTGCTCATGGGATCGATCTTCGCGGCGACGCTGCTGAACGCGGGCCCGATCGCCGCGAGCTTGCTCGCAGCGCCCGATCAGGACGCCGAGGTGTCCGATTTCTCGTACGGCGTGCTCCTCGCCCGTATCCCACTCTTCATGTTCCAAGCCGTGCAGGCTGCGCTGCTGCCACGACTCAGCCGGCTCGCCGCCCGGGGCGAGTTGGTCGACTTTCGAGCCGGCCTCCGTCGACTGCTGCTGATCGTGGTCGCCATCGGCGTCGTCGGGTCGATCGGCGCGTTCGTGCTCGGGCCGTGGGTCCTCGAGGTGGTCTTCGATGCCGATCTGAGTGGCCGCACGTTGGCACTCCTCGCCTTCAGCAGCGCGACGTACATGATGGCGCTCGCCATCGCTCAGGCCGTCATCGCCCTCAAGGGGCATGCGCTGGTCGCTGCTGGGTGGTTCGTCGGTGTCGTGACGTTCCTGCTGGCGGTGTGGTTGGGTGGCGACGAGGTCTTCCGAAGGATCGAAATCGGACTCGTCGTCTCGTCACTCGCAGCGGTGATCACCTTCGCCATCGCGCTGCGCTCGCGGCTGCGCTCCGGTGTCGTTCCGGATCAGGACTCGATCATGGAAGCGATCACCGACATGCCGTTCGAGACCTGAACCGGCAGACGACCGTCAGGCGGGGACGGTGAGGCCGGCTTTGGCGGCTTCGATGGTGAGGTCGTGGGTGACCATCATCTTGATCAGGGTGGGGAAGTCGACTTCTGGTTCCCAGCCGAGCACGTTCTTGGCTTTGGACGGGTCACCGATGAGCAG
>JANNNB010000268.1:0-6255 GCA_031398325.1 Actinomycetes bacterium | reverse complement strand
GGACGAGTGGTCGACGACGAACTGCATCGAGCGGCCGGCATGATCGACGTGGTCGGGATCGGTGAAGCCCCGGTCGGGCGGCTGGCGACCTTCAGCCTGTGGGAATCGATGGAGGCAGCGCGGCACTTCGCGTACTCGATGCCGGACCACGTCGAGGTCGTCCGCCGCACCCGCGCCGAGCACTGGTACTCCGAAGAGCTGTTCGCCCGCTTCGAGCCGTACGGATCGTCCGGCCGCTGGAACGGCCGCGACCCTCTCCACCTCACCTGACCTGGCCGGTCGATTCGGCTACTCGAGGCAGAGGAGCGACCAGGCGGCAGCGAGCGCGGCGGCATTGCCTGGCGACGTCGCTGCCGTTTCGGTGCGGGTGGCGGCGAGCGCCCCGCTCGGCGTTCGACCGGCGGCGAGGTGTCGATGGAGGCGGGCCATCACCTCGACCGTCGCCTCGTCGTTGACGACGGTGACCGGGGCGATGACGCTTCGTACGCCGGTGCCGAGCAGCGCGCTCGCCGTGCCGATCAACTCGTCACCCACGCTGACCGCGGCGGTTCCTGCGTTGCAGGCCGGCAACACGACGACCGACGGTGGGGTCGCGAGACGCTCGATGTCGTACACGGTGAGCGCGCCGTCGGCCAGCCCCAGTGACGAGAACATCGGGCTGTCGCGACGAAAGTGCCCGTGGCAGGCGATGTGGGCCGTCTCCGATCGCTCGAGGAGTTCGAGAGCGGCCGACACGGTCGCCTCGTCGCCTGACAGACGCTCGGTCGACGGGTACATGGATTCGACCAGGGTCATCTCGCGATCGGTTCCCGACAGCTCCGGGCCCGCGATCAAACCGACCGCCGCGTTCGGATCGGTTCGCCCGGCCACTGGTCGCCAGCGCGTTGCGCTGGTCGCCACCGACGTGGCGCGCTCGCGCAGCCCCGGGAGACTCGCCCACGGCATGCCGTGGAGCACACCGGTCGGCACGATGACGACCGGGTCGCCACCCTCACCCGTCCGTAGACGCAGCGGCTGCACCAGGAGAGCGTCGAGCACGTCGAGGCTCTCGCTCAGCGAGTCGAGCGACGCCGAGCGAGATGCCTCGGAGCCGCCGACCCGCGCGAGCCGCGTCAACGAAAACAGGGCCAGCTCGAGGGCGGACTGCACCGGGGCCAGCGCCCCGAGGTGCCGCAACGTGCACCGTCGCACGTCGACGACCACGGCCGCCAGTGCACCGTCCACCTCGACGTACTCGACGAGCTCACGATGGTCGCCGAGTCGGGACATCAGCGCCGGCACCGAGAAGTGCTCCTTGGCCGTCACTCCGCCCCGCACGGTGCGGGCGAGGTCGCGGACCGTCGCCTCCATCCGTGCGACCGCGAGCTCCTGTCGTTGGTCCGCCCTCATCGAGCGGCGTGCATCGTCGAGCTCGGCGCGTTGGCGGCGGAGTTCACCGAGCGCCGCCGCCAGCGGTGAATCGGCGGGGGGACGGGCCGGGGCGAGCGACAAGGCGTTCGCTCGGACGCGCTCCGCCCAGACGAGCACGTCGCGTGGCCGACGTGACTCGATCGCCATTGCGAGCCCGAGCTCGGCGAGCTTGCGCGCATGGGCGGTCGCTCCGACTCGGAGGTCGGTCGCACCGAGCGTCGTCTGGTGCCGGGCGAGCAGGTCGAGCCCGGCGGTGACGGCCCGGCGTGCACCAGCGCGGTCGCGTTCCGAGCGTCGCAGCATCGCCGTCGCCAGCCACGCGCTCGCGCGACGATCCGGCCGACCCTGGTCCCGGGCCCGCGCCGCGAGCACCAACTGCGCTCGAGCAAACGCCGTGTCGCCCAACTCGATGGCGAGCTCCGCTGACGACACCCTCACTGACGCCGATTCGGTCGACCATCCCAACCGCTCGAGATGCCCCGCTATCACGTCCGCTTGCACCAGCAGATCGGTCGATTGGGTCGGCGTCACCTGAAGTGCCCGGATCGCGACGTACTCAGCCATCGCCGCCCAGCCCTCGCGATTGGCCTGGCGGAACTGAGCGAGTGCCACCTGCGCCTCGCGATGGGCTGCTTCGACATCTCCCTGGGCAAGGCACGCCCGGGCCAGCAGCAGACGCGCCTCCGCCAGATTGTTGACGTCCCCACCGTCGCCCAAGGCGCTCACCGCGATCTCCGCGTTGGCGCGAGCCTCGTCGGTCAAGCCGGCCGCCAGCATCAGCTCGCACCGATCGGAAGCGAGCACACCTGCACTCCTGCCTGGGTATCCGACCTGCGCGTACAGTCCATCGGCGCGGCCGAACGATGCGAGCGCGGTGACGATGTCGCCCTGCAACCCGGCCGCGAACGCATGGTTGTGCGCGGCGCCCCCGGCGAGGAAGTACTGCTCGTGGTCGGTCGCCAGTCGCTCGGCCAGCGCACAGTCGTCGAGTGCTTCCTCGATCCGTCCCTGGTATGCCAACGCGACCGCCCGGTTGCACCGGAGCCGAGCCTCGAGAACCCTGTCCGGGCCGAGCTCGATCGTGGTGAGTGCGTCCGTGTACGCGTTGACGGCCTCGGCAATGCGGCCGAGATCCTCGAGGACGGTTGCCCGCTTCATGTCGAGGTCGGCGCGCTCCATTGGCGGCAGTACGTGCTCGACCGATCGGGCGAGATCGAGCGCCTCGTCTGCTCGGCCGCTCGCGCCGAGCACGAGCACGAGGGCACTGCTCACCTGCGCGACGAGCAACTCGTCGTCGATCGTCACTGCTAGTGCGATGGCGGCGCGCATGTGCGCTTCGGCATCGGCAAGGCGGCTCAGCTCACGTTCGGCTGCCGCCATGGCCCAGTACCCGACGATGCGGGCTTCGTCGGACACGTCGTCTCGCTCGACGACGCCGACCGCCACGGCGAGCGCCTCCAGCGGTGAGCTCTGTCGGCCTGCCAGTGCGCCATATGCGGTCGACAGCGCTTCGTCGAGCGGCACATCGATCACGCGCGACAATATTGCCCGTATCTGGCGCCAACTCAAGTGCTCTGGACGCGCAAGCGACGACGAGGAGATCCATGAAGAACCCGGTTGACCCGCCGAACCCACCGTTCATCGACGCCGACGGTCGCCCGCGCCTACGCGCGGCGTGGTCGCCGTTCGGGCCGTCGGAGCATCGCCCCGGGCAGGCGATCGTCGATCTGAAGCGCTTGGGTGGCGACGCTTCGTCGATCGACGACGTGCTCGAGCAGCTACGAAAGTTTGCCGACACCGACTTCACCGCCGACGATGCCGACCGCGAGCAGGCGGCCCGTTCGGGGTTCCTCCGGGTTCGGTTCGACGACAGCGTCGACGTCGTCCGTCTGCTCCGCAGGGTGAACGCCGACCGCGGTGAACCGGTGCTGACCCCGAACACGGTCTTCCGGATCGGGGCGTTCACCGCCGACCCCATGCACTTCGGCTCGGTCGGCGCGGACCCGATGCACTTCGGCTCGGCGTACGGCGCAGATCCGATGCACTTCGGCCGTTCGAGCACCGCCCGGCCGACCAGCACACGCGGAACGACCATCGCTGCCCGAGCAAAGGGGCCGGGGCGGGCAACGGTCGCCATCCTCGACACCGGCGTCGCGGTCGATGGTGCTCCCGAGCTGTTCGAGGTCGACTTCACCGGCGTCGGTACGCCGCTGCGCGACACGCCCGACCTCAACGCCGACACGTACCTCGACCTGGCTGCGGGCCACATGACCTTCATCCGTACGATCGTCCAGCGCTCGTCGCCCACCGTCGAGATCATGTGTGAGGGAGTCATCCACAACGACGGCGACGGCGACGAGGCCGACATCGCCGCGGCGCTGCAGCGAGTGTTCGATTCGATGAAGGACAAGACGAGACTGATCGTGAACCTGTCATTCAGCGGGTACTACGACGGCGATGTCGAGCCGCCGATGATCGCGTACTGGATCAGGGCGTTGATCGCCGAGGGCGCTGTGGTGGTGGCCGCGGCCGGCAACGACGGTGCGTGCCGCAAGAAGTTCCCTGCGGCGATGCCGGAGGTGCTGTCGGTGGCAGCGCTCGGACGTTGCGCCCCTGCCCCGTTCTCCAACCATGGCCCATGGGTCGACGTGTGCGCCCCTGGCGAAGACCTCGTGAGCGAGTTCTTCGATCACTTCGACGGCGGGTACGAAGCAGTGATAGCGGATTCGGTGCCGGACATCGATCACTTCGCCGGTTGGGCGATGTGGAGCGGGACCTCGTTCGCAACGCCGGCCGTCGTCGGCGCCCTGGCCGAGATCGTCGAGACGCACGACTGCACCGCCAAGGACGCGGTCGACATGCTGATCCACCGTCCCGGCCTGTTCCGACTCCCCGACTTCGGGATCGTCGTCAATCGGATCTTCTGAGGCAATCCCCCTTTCGCGTATCACGGGCCCGGCCCGGTGCTCTAGAGATGTGTGACCATGCTTGCGCCGACCATCGACCGACGCACCCGTCCGCTGCGTGTCGTACACTCCGCACCAATGGACGTCGGGCCGCTGCTCCGACGAGTCATCGAGGGCGACCAGCAGGCGTGGGACGAACTCGTCGGGCGATTCGGTGGACTCGTGTGGTCGATCGCTCGCGGTTATCGCCTCGGCGCGCTCACCGACGACGTCGTACAGACAGTGTGGTTGCGGCTCGCCGAGAACTGCGACCGCATCCGAGAACCCGAGCGGCTCGCCGCATGGCTGGCCACGACCACGCGCAACGAGGCGTTGCGGGTCTCGAAGAAGCAGGCCCGCACGCTCAGTGTCGGCGAGGTGCCCGAACGGACCGACAACACGGTGTCGAGCCTCGAAGAACTGATCACCGACGACGACACGCTCGCTCGGGTCATGCAGGCCTTCGCCAAGTTGGCGCCTGCCGACCAGGATCTTCTCCGGCTGCTGTGCACGGTTCCGCCGCTCGACTACGCCACGATCGCGGAAATGATCGGCCGTCCGATCGGGAGCATCGGACCGAGCCGAGAACGCACCCTGGCGAAACTCCGCAAATTGCTCTCGCCCGGGCTCGACGACCCGTCCAGACGCCCCCACCGAAAGGAGACGCCGGAATGAGTACGCCGCCTTCCAACGGATCGGCATTCGGAACGGAGGATGAGTTCTCCCTGATGTCCGACGACGACCTCGCGGCGCTCATCGCTCAGGCCCTCGATGCCGACGATCCGGTGCCCGAACACGTGCTCGATGGAGCCCGTGCGGCGTTCACCTGGCGCACGATCGACACCGAGCTCGCCGAGTTGGTGTTCGACTCGTCCCGCGAGCTCGCCGGGGTGCGGTCCGAGGACACCGATCGTCAGGTCACCTTCCGTGCCCCCGGTGTGGAGATCGAAGTGATGGTCGTCGAGAACGGGAGCCGCCGCTTGATCGGTCAGCTCGTCCCGCCGACGGAGACCACGGTGGAGCTCGTCGGCGCGGACGCGGTGTATTCGGTCTCGACCGATCGCCTCGGCCGGTTCGTGTTCGATGAGCTCGCACCGGGCCCGGTGCGCCTGGTGGTGCTCGGTGCCGACGGTGCCCGCATCGTCCAGACCGAATGGGTGCTGTTCTGACCCGACTCCCCTGGAGTCTTCGCCAACGGCGGGCGTGTCGTTCGAGGCGGGCCGATAACATCGCTCGCTGCGCACAAGGCGCGCCCAGATAGCTCAGTCGGTAGAGCAACGCATTCGTAATGCGTAGGTCGCGAGTTCGATTCTCGCTCTGGGCTCCATAACACCAGGTAGATGACATGAACAATTTCGAGGCTCACTCGCAGAAGCGGGTTGTCCCATATTTCGTCCCGTATCTGCGTGTCGCCGACAGGCGAGTTCCGCACCCGACCCAAGCCACCACCGCCGTGGGTCACCGGTCGTCGAGGCGGCGAAGCGGAACCTCGCGAACCAACGAAGACCTTTGCGGTCTGCACCTGCAACGGTTGTCGTCGGTTTGAGCACGAGATGAGCAGCTCGCTCATGTTCAATGCGCGAGGCACGACATCACACGACCGCACACATCAACCTCTGATGTTGGCCCACTTCTTCTGGGTGTCGACTGCGGCGGCGGTTTCGCAGGCTCGTTCCAGGTTGCGTCTGGTTGTGCCAGTGCATTCGCCTTCTCGTGCCCGTTTGATCTGACGTGAGTTGCAACGCAGGCGTTGAGGAGTGATACAGCACAGCAAGAGCTGGCCGATCGGCGAGTCTTCTCGCCCGCCTGCCTCGGGTACCGCCGCTACACCTGGCGCTGACGAACAACGCGCCGGCGATCACCACCGCAACTGCCACGATCAGGCCGATGCTGTACGACC
>JANNNB010000235.1:0-32968 GCA_031398325.1 Actinomycetes bacterium | reverse complement strand
AACGGTTGGCGCATCCCGTTCGGCGGTCCTCGCGGGATGATCGACACGGCGCTCACGAACCCCACCGACCTGGTCGAGCATCTGACGAGCGACGAGCGCCCGTGGTACCTGTGGCAGATGACGGCGCCGTTCGCGTGGCTGTACCTCCGGCGGCCGAGTGTGGCTGCGATCAGTGCACTCGTGCTGTTCACCAATGTGCTGAGCACGTTCTGGTACCAGCACCAGATCGAGTACCACTACAGCCTGATCGCCGTGCCGGCGCTGTCGATCGGAACGGTCTACGCGGTCGGCGCCGTTCGTGAACGGGTGGTCTGGTCGAACATCCACGTACCGCTGCGGGCCGCGACCGTCCTCGTTCTCGGTATGGCGACGCTCGTCACGGCCTATCTCTGGGCGCCGCTGCCGTTCGGTCGCACGGCGGTCTGGTACGGCGATCCCGGGCGAGCCGAGGCGGTGGCCGCACGTGAGCTGTTGCGGGAGATCCCCGACGATGCGATCGTCGCTGCGCACTACCGGATCACGCCTCAGATCGCGTATCGCCCCGAGATCTATCAGTTCCCGACTCCGTTCCGGGTGGTGTTGTACGGCCCCGATGCACGCCTCGAGGGGACGCGGCTCGACGACCGAGCCGAGCGTGTGCAGTACGTGATGATCCCCACCGCACAGGATCAGCAGCTGATCGCCGATTGGACAGCGATCGAACCGGCCTTCGAACTCGTCGAGGGCAACGAGTTCTGGTTGCTCTACGAACGCAACCCCGCTGTCGAACTCCCCCGCTCTGATTGACCACTCTTCGGTACTCCAACGATCTCGGTCGGATTCGGGCCGGAATGCGACCCGAATGCCACCGCGATCGCTGGTCGTCGGGTTCTCGGTCGGATCGGGTTCAGCGAGGGCCGCGAATGAGCCGGCCGGGGAGTGCGCCGGTGAACTCGTCGTTGTCGACGATCTGCACGCCCGCGACGAACGTCGCGACGTAACCGTCGGCCTTCTGCACGAGCCGGCGAGCTCCGGCTGGGAGGTCGTGCACCATTCGCGGCGGGCCGAACGTCAGTCGCTCGTAGTCGATCACGTTGATGTCGGCGCGCATCCCGGGTGCGATCAGGCCCCGGTCGCCCAGGCCGTACAGCCCTGCAGTCTGTTGCGTCTGGCGATGGACGACGTGTTCGAGCGGCAGCTTCGGGCCGCGAGTGCGATCGCGGGTCCAGTGGGTCAGCATGAAGGTCGGTGTCCCGCCGTCGCAGATCACACCGCAGTGCGCCCCTGCGTCAGCGAGTCCCATCCGGGTGCCGGGATGCAGGTGGGCCTCGTAGGTGAACCCGAGGTCGCCATACGCATAGTTGAAGAACGGCGTGAGGATCATCCCGTGTCCGTCGTGGGCGATGAGCTGGTCGATGACCAACTCCATCGGTTCCCGACCGGCCCTCGCTGCCGTTGCACCGATGGAGTCGGCGCGGTCCGGTTCGTAGTCGATGTCGCCGTCGGCGACCGCCCACCACGAGTCGAGCTTGTCCAGCACCACCTTGCGGAACAGGCCACCATCATCGGGTTCGACAGCCAGTGCCGCTCGTACATTCGGCGTTCGAAGTGCTGCGACCTGTTCGGCGAGCGGGAGCGTCGCGATCGGGCCGAAGGCCGGGTGGAACGTGAGCGGGTTGAAACTTCCTTCCAGACACATCAGCAGTCCGACCACCCGACCCGCCACCTGGGCGACCATGGGGATGCCTTCGGCCGCTGCCTCGTCGAGCAGCTGGAGCACGTCGCGCCACAGGTCCGGAGCACTGTCGGGCTGGTTCAGGTTGACACTGACGGTGCGGCCGGTTCGGCGGGCGAGCTCCTTCATCCACGGCCACTCGCCCGTCGGCACGTCGACGTGGTCGGGAGCGAACTGGAACACACCGTGTCCGGCACGCCGCAATCCCTCGGCGATCCCGTAGAGCTCCTCGGCGTCGGCGTTGGTGCCCGGCACGAGCTCGCCCGACTTCGATCGGTGGATCGGGGTCCGCGAGGTGGAGAAGCCGAGCGCTCCGGCCCGCAGGCCACGCTCGACGATCTCCGCCATCGCCTCGATGTCCGTTGCGGTCGCGGGTTCGTTCGCCGCGCCGCGTTCACCCATCACGTACGCCCTGACCGGGCCATGGGCGACCTGAGCGCCGACGTCGATCGCGTACTCGCGAGCGTCGAGAGCATCGAGATAGCCCTCGAACGACTCCCACTCCCAGGTGATCCCCTCGGTCAGGGCGGTGCCGGGGATGTCCTCCACGCCCTCCATCAACTCGATCAGCCACTCGTGGCGGTCCGGCGCCGCAGGCGCGAAACCGACCCCACAGTTGCCCATCACCACCGAGGTCACCCCGTGCCACGACGACGGTGTCAGGAACGGATCCCACGAGGCCTGGCCGTCGTAGTGCGTGTGCACGTCGACCCAGCCGGGCGTGACGAGCAGACCTGTCGCGTCGACGACGCGGGCGGCCTCGCCGATGTCGGACGGCCGACCCTGCACCGCATCGACGACCTGGGTGATCACTCCACCGGAGACGGCGATGTCGGCGAACCGACCAGCCGACCCACTGCCATCGACGAGAAATCCGCCCCGAATGACGAGATCGTGCATCGCCTCACGCTAATCGCTGCTACCTTCCACCTCGACCGTGAAGCGGGTCCGGAGAGGCCCGCACGGAAAGGACGAACATGGCTGCTGGCCCACAACCCAGCACGCCGCCGGATGCCAAGCAGGTCTTGGGTCCCGACGACGTGCGACGCGCGATCACCCGGATGGCGCACGAGATCATCGAGCGCAACCACGGCACCGACCGTGTGGCGTTGGTGGGGATCCAGCAGGGTGGCGTGTGGCTCGCCCGAGCGCTCGGCGAAGCGATCTCCCGTATCGATGGTTCCGGGCCCGAGTCCAATTCCGCCCGTGTTCCCGTCGGATCGGTCGACGCGAGCCTGTATCGCGACGACATCGGTCTGCGCCCCGTTTCCCCGGGGGCCGTGTCCGATCTGAGTTTCGACGTCACGGGCGTCACGGTGGTTCTCGTCGACGACGTGCTCTACACCGGCCGCACCGTGCGGGCCGCGCTCGATGCCCTCGCCGACTACGGCCGCCCGAGCGCAGTGCAGCTCGCCGTGCTGGTCGATCGCGGGCACCGTGAGCTCCCCATCCGACCCGACTTCGTCGGCAAGAACCTGCCGACCAGCTCCACCGAATCGGTCGTTGCGACCGTCGACGGTGTCCTGATCTCGTGAGGGTCATCTCGTGAGCATCGCGGCCGCACCGGCGAGCCGGTCGTTGTTGTCGATCGAGGAACTCGGCGTCGACGGGATCCACCGCATCCTCGACCTCACCGATCACATGGCCGAGGTCAACCGGCGTCCCAACCCGAAGGTGCCGGCGCTTCGGGGCAAGACGGTCTGCAACGTGTTCTTCGAGGACTCGACCCGCACCCGGCTGAGCTTCGAGACCGCCGCGAAGCGTCTGTCGGCCGACACGATGACGTTCGCCGTCGGTCAATCGAGCGTGAACAAGGGCGAGAGCCTGCGCGACACCGTCGAGACGATCGCCGCGATGGGGGTCGACGCTTTCGTGATCCGCCACAAGTCGAGCGGGGCGCCCTGGCTGGTCGACAACTGGACGCAGGCCAGCGTGATCAACGCCGGCGACGGATGGCACGCACACCCCACACAGGCCCTGCTCGACGCCTACACCGTGCGCACCGCACTCAATCGAACCGGCGGGTTCGACGGCCTTCGGGTGGCCATCGTCGGCGACATCAAGCACAGCCGTGTCGCCCGCAGTACCTCGGCGGCATTTCGCATGCTCGGTGCCGATGTCACCCTCGTCGCGCCGAAGACCCTGCTGCCGCCGACCGTCGACGAGCCGACGAGCGAGAACCTGGACGAACTGATCGGCGACATCGACGTGCTCTACCTGCTGCGCATGCAACAGGAGCGGATGAACGAAGCGCTCGTACCGAGCCTGCGTGAGTACACGATGCGATTCGGACTGACGGCCGCCCGCGCTGCCCGCCTGGCGCCGCATGCCCTCGTCATGCACCCGGGCCCGATGAACCGCGGCGTCGAGATCACCGTCGACCCCGCCGAGCTTCCCGGAGCGGTCATCACCCAACAGGTCACCAACGGCATCGCAGTGCGGATGGCCGTGCTCTTCGACCTGCTCGGCGCCGAACCGTCGTCGATGCACGAAGCATCCATGCACGAGTCGAGCGAGAGGACCAATCCATGACCGCCATGCTGATCCGCGGTGGAACGCTGCTCGACCAGGACGGCGAACGCGAGGGCGACGTGCGAATCGTGGACAGACGCATCGTCGGCGTCGGTGTCGACCTGGCCGCAGAGGACGGCGACGACGTCGTCGACGCGAACGGCTGCGTCGTGAGCCCGGGCTTCGTCGATCTTCACGTGCACCTGCGCGAGCCGGGCAAGGAGGAGGCCGAGACGATCGAGACGGGGAGCCGGGCCGCCGCCCTTGGCGGCTTCACGGCCATCGTCGCCATGCCGAACACGGACCCCACCCAGGACTGCGTCGAGGTGGTCGATTTCGTGCGCCGCCAAGGCGTTCGCGCCGGCCTCTGCGAGGTGCTCCCCGCGGCGGCGATCACCGTCGGGCGTCACGGCGACCGGCTGGCACCGTTCGCCGAACTCGCCGCCGTCGGCGTGCGGATCTTCACCGACGACGGAAACGGCGTGCAGGATCCGCTCCTGATGCGCCGGGCGTTCGAATACTCGCTCGGCCTCGACATCACGCTCGCCCAACACTGCGAGGTCGCTCGGCTCACCGAAGGTGCCGTGATGCACGAAGGCTCGTGCTGCAGCAGGTTCGGCTTGCCGGGCTGGCCCTCGATCGCCGAAGAGCTGATGGTGCATCGCGACATCGAACTCGTACGACTGACGGGCGCACGGGCGCACTTCCTGCATCTGTCGACCGCGGGCAGCGTCGCCCTCGTCCGAGCAGCCAAGGCCGACGGCCTACCGGTCACCGCCGAGGCGGCGCCGCACCATTTCAGCCTCACCGACGAGTTGCTCGCCGGCTACGACGCCGTCTTCAAGGTCAACCCGCCGCTGCGGACCGTCGACGATGTCACCGCGGTCCGGGCCGGGATCGCCGACGGGACGATCGACGCGATCGCCACCGATCACGCGCCGCACGCCCCGGAAACGAAGGAGCAACCGCTCGACCAGGCGCCGCCGGGGATGCTGGGCCTGGAGACGTCGCTCGGCGTGGCGCTCGCCCATCTCGACATGCCGCTCGCCGACGTGGTCGCTGCGCTGTCTTGGAAGCCGGCGGCAATCGCCGGCGTGGCCGACCGCCACGGGCGACCGGTCCGGGTGGGCGAGCCCGCCAATCTCACGGTGTTCGACCCGACGGTCGAGTGGGAGGTGGTGCCTGCCCGGCTGGCGAGCAAGAGCCGCAACACCCCCTACGTCGGCACACCCTTGCGCGGCCGAGTACGCCACACCATCTTCGACGGCAACCTCGTCGTCCGTGACGGAACCGCCACCCGATGACGGCCGTGCCACCTCCGCCCCACCCACCCGCGTCGGGAATGGAACGAGTGACCGATCATGAATGAACATGCGTTAGACTGGATGAATATGCAACGGCCAATTCGCGACGGACTGCTGGTGCTCACCGATGGGAGTGTCTTCGAAGGGGAGCTGATCGGTGCCGACGTGCCGTTCGCTTCGGGCGAGGTCGTCTTCAACACGGTGATGAGCGGCTACCAGGAGGTCATCACCGACCCGAGCTACGCCGGCCAGATCATCACCTTCACGACGAGCCATCTCGGCAACTACGGGGTGAATAGAACCGACTTCGAATCGCGCGGCACGTTCTGCCGAGGCGTCGTCATCCGAGAGCTGGCCCGTCGCCACAGCAACCACCGAGCCGAGGGTGACCTGAACTGGATGCTCGTCAGCCATGGGGTGCCAGGAATCGCCGGCGTCGACACCCGTCGCCTGACCCGCATCATCCGCGAGACGGGTGCCATCCCCGGAGCGTTCGGCGCTGCGTCGGAGGCCGACCTGCTCGCGGCAGCGTTGCGCGAGCCGGGCACCGACGGAGTCGACCTCGTCAGCACCGTCACCACCCCGAACGCCTACACGATCGACGCGATCGATCCGGACAACCGGCGCCGGATCGTTGCGGTCGACTTCGGGATGAAGCGCCACATCGGCCACCATCTGTCGCGTTTCGGCTCCGTGGACATCGTGCCCGCCTCGACGACCGCCGACGAGATCCTGGCCCGCCAACCCGACGGCGTGTTCCTCAGCAACGGCCCGGGTGACCCGGCCATGTGCGACGGCCCCGTCGAGGCGATCACCCAGCTGCTCGGCCGCGTCCCGATCTTCGGGATCTGCCTCGGGCACCAGCTGCTCGGCCGTGCCATCGGCGCCGACACCCGCAAGATGCCGTTCGGTCACCACGGTGGCAATCATCCTGTGCAGCACATCGGCACCGGCCGGGTCGAGATCACGAGCCAGAACCACAACTTCGCCGTCGACCCCGACACGATGATCGGCAAGGCAACCATGACCCACGTCAACCTCAACGACGGTGTCTGCGAGGGCCTCGAGGTGACAGGGGAGTTGGCCTTCAGCGTCCAACACCACCCCGAAGCCAACCCCGGACCGCACGATTCGAACTACCTGTTCGACCAGTTCGACGACCTGATGACGCGTCACGGCAGCCGGAACGGAGCTCGCTGATGCCCAAGCGCACCGACCTCCATTCGATCCTCATCATCGGCTCCGGCCCGATCGTGATCGGTCAGGCCTGCGAGTTCGACTACTCGGGCACGCAAGCCTGCCGAGTGCTCCGCGAGGAGGGCTACCGCGTGATCCTTGCCAACTCGAACCCGGCGACGATCATGACCGATCCAGACTTCGCCGACGCCACGTACATCGAACCACTGACGTGGGAAGTCCTCGCAGCGATCATCGAGCGCGAGCAGCCCGACGCTGTGCTGCCGACCCTTGGGGGTCAGACCGGCCTCAACATCGCGATGGAGCTGTTCGAGCGAGGTCTCATCGGTGTGCCCGGCACCCCGGAGATGATCGGTGCCAACGCCGAGGCGATCGCCACGGCCGAAGATCGAGCGCTGTTCAAGCAGGCGATGATCGAGATCGGCCTCGAGGTGCCTCGATCGGGTACTGCGCACACGATGGACGAGGCCAGGGTCATCGTCGAGGACATCGGGCTGCCGATCATCATCCGACCCGCGTACATCCTGGGTGGCCGAGGCACCGGCATCGCGTCGACCCCGGAGGAGTTCGAGCGGCTGGCGCAGACCGGCATCGATGCGAGTCCGATCGGGGAGATCCTCGTG
The DNA here is from genome assembly GCA_031398325.1 of Actinomycetes bacterium. Classification (GTDB taxonomy): domain Bacteria; phylum Actinomycetota; class Acidimicrobiia; order Acidimicrobiales; family Ilumatobacteraceae; genus Sva-07. Next base: position 25,619 of record JANNNB010000235.1, on the reverse strand, counting down.
GAGGAGTCGATCGCCGGGTGGAAGGAGTACGAGCTCGAGGTCATGCGCGATCGTGCCGACAACTGCGTGATCATCTGCGGGATCGAGAACGTCGACCCGATGGGTGTCCACACCGGCGACTCGATCACGGTCGCGCCGATCCAGACCCTCAGCGACGTCGAGTACCAGCAGATGCGCGATGCATCGATCGCGTGCATCCGCCGCGTCGGCGTCGAGACCGGGGGCTCGAACGTCCAGTTCGCCGTCGATCCCGCCACCGGTCGCCAGGTCGTCATCGAGATGAACCCGCGGGTGTCGCGCTCGTCGGCGTTGGCGTCGAAGGCGACGGGGTTCCCGATCGCCAAGATCGCCGCCCGGCTCGCCGTGGGCTACACCCTCGACGAGATCCCCAACGACATCACGGCCACCGCGGAGCGGTCGACTCCTGCGTCGTTCGAGCCCGTGCTCGACTACGTCGTGACGAAGATTCCCCGCTGGGCCTTCGAGAAGCTGCCGGGAACCACCGGCGTCCTCGGCACGCAGATGCAGTCGGTCGGCGAGGTCATGGCGATCGGCCGTACCTTCCCCGAGAGCCTGCAGAAGGCACTGCGCTCGCTCGAACAAGGTCGCGCCGGGATGAACTGCGATCCGGCAGAGACTCACCTACGGACCATGTCCGACGACGAGCTCCTCCTGGCCGTCGGGATCGCTACGCCGGACCGACTGTTCCAGGTCGGTGAGCTCCTCCGGCGAGGTTTCGACGTCGATGCGGTCCACGCCGCCACTCGAATCGACCCGTGGTTCCTCGATCAGATTTCGATGATCATCGAGGAACGTCACGCGTTGGTGGGCCGTCGGCCGGCGACGATGTCCCGACGGGACTGGCGCCGCGCCAAACGGCTCGGCTTCGCTGACGCGCAGTTGGCGTACCTCTGGGGCGCCGACGAGGCCGATGTCCGCGTGGCCCGGGAGGCCGCTGGCGTTCTGCCCACCTACAAGACGGTCGACACGTGCGCCGCCGAGTTCGCCGCCGAGACGCCGTACCACTACTCCACGTACGAGGACGAGACCGAGGTACGACAGAGCGACCGGCAGAAGGTCGTCATCCTCGGGTCGGGTCCCAACCGGATCGGGCAGGGCATCGAGTTCGACTACTGCTGCGTGCACGCGTCGTTCGCGCTGCGCGAGGCGGGCTTCGAGACGGTGATGGTCAACTGCAACCCCGAGACGGTGTCGACCGACTACGACACGTCCGACCGGTTGTACTTCGAACCGCTCACGAAGGAGGACGTGCTGAACGTGCTCGCCGCGGAGAAGCCGCACCGGGTGATCGTGTCGCTCGGCGGCCAGACCCCGCTGAAGCTGGCGGGCGAGATCCCGCCCGAGTTGGTGGCGGGCACGTCGCCCGACTCCATCGACGCGGCGGAGGATCGGCAGCGCTGGAACGAGATCTGTGACGAACTGTTCATCCCGCAGCCCCCCGGCGGTACGGCGACCGACCTCGAGCAGGCCCTCGCGATCACCGACACGATCGGCTTCCCCGTCCTCGTGCGGCCGAGCTATGTGCTCGGCGGCCGGGCGATGCAGATCGTCCACGACCGCAACCATCTGGCGCGGGCGATGGACGAACTCGCCGGCTTCGGCAGTCTGGGCAAGGAGGGCGGCCTGTCCGCGGAACGCCCGGTGCTCATCGACCGGTTCCTCGCCGATGCGACCGAGGTCGACGTCGACGCCATTCGTGATGCGACCGGAGAGGTGCTGATCGGTGGCGTGATGGAGCACGTCGAGGAAGCCGGTGTGCACTCGGGCGACTCGGCCTGCGTGATCCCGCCGCCGACCCTGCCCTCGTGGGTCGTCGAGGTGATCCACTCGTACACGGCAGCCATCGCGAAGCGGCTCGAGGTGATCGGCCTGATCAACGTGCAGTACGCCGTGGTCGGAACGACGGTGTACGTGATCGAAGCTAACCCGCGGGCGAGCCGGACGGTGCCGTTCGTGGCCAAGGCGACAGGTGTGCCCCTGGCCAAGGTCGCCACGCGCGTGATGCTCGGCGCGACCCTCGCCGAACTGCGGAGCGAAGGTTTGTTGAAGCCGCCGGTCGGGGGACACATCGCCGTGAAGGAAGCGGTGCTCCCGTTCAGCCGGTTCCCCGAGGTGGACCCGGCGCTGGGACCGGAGATGCGATCCACGGGCGAGGTCATGGGCATCGCCGACACGTTCGGTCGAGCGTTCTACAAGGCTGAGTTGGCCGCCGGCACCATCCTGCCGACCGACGGCACGGTGTTCCTCTCGCTCGCCGACCCCGACAAACCGGCCGGTCTCGTGGTCGCCCAGCGCCTGCGTGCGCTCGGGCTCGGCATCGCTGCCACCGAGGGGACGGCGGCCTTCCTGGCACGGTTCGATGCGCCGGTCGACCAAGTGGTCGCCAAGGTCCAGGACGGCAACGGCGTCACAGCGGTCGACCTGATCGCTGCCGGCAAGATCAGCTTCGTCGTCAACACACCGCGTGGGCGGGTCGGCCGCAGCGACGGCGAACAGATCCGCAAGGCCGCGAGCCTGCATCGGGTGAGCTGTGTGACGACGGTCGATGCAGCGCTGGCAGCGGCCGAAGGAATGGCCGAACGCGAGGGTGAAGTCGTGACGGTCAAGTCGCTGCAGGAGTACCACGGAGCGACACGGGGCGTCTGAATGGGCTGGTGGGCGAACCGATCGGGGAGCGATGTCGCCCGCGTGCTCGACACGCGGGTCCAGGTCGGCTCCGTCGAGCTGCGCTCGCCCGTGATGACCGCATCCGGAACCGCCGGCTACGGCACCGAGTTGGCAGCATCGTTCGACCTGGCGTCGATCGGAGCGATCGTGACGAAGTCACTTGCGGCGTTCGCGTGGGATGGCAACCCGGCGCCACGGCTCCACCCGACCCCACAGGGCATGATCAACGCCGTCGGGCTCCAGGGTCCAGGGATCGAGCACTGGCTCGAGCACGTCGTGCCCGGTCTCGAGGCCTCCGGTGCAACGGTGGTCGCCAGCATCTGGGGACGGTCGACCGACGACTACCGCCGAGGGGCCGAGCTGCTCGGCGCGGCCCCCGCCTGCGTCGTGGCCGTCGAGGTGAACCTGTCGTGCCCGAACCTGGAGGGTCGCCGTTCGATCTTCGCCCACGATCCCGACCTGTCGGCCGAGGTCGTCGCCGCGACGTCGGGCTGCGGCCGACCCAGGTGGGCGAAGCTCAGCGCGAACACCGACCGAATCGTCGATGTCGCCGCTGCGGTTGCCGGTGCTGGTGCCGAGGCGGTGACGTGCATCAACACCATGCTCGGCTTCGCCTACGACCCGGACACCTTGCGTCCGTCGCTCGCCGCGGGCGGAGGAGGTTTGTCTGGCCGCGCCATCCACCCGATCGCGGTCCGAGCCGTCCACGACGTACATGCCGCCCTCCCCGATCTGCCGATCGTCGGTGTCGGAGGGATCGCGTCCGGTTGGGACGCCGCGGAGATGCTGCTGGCCGGCGCCAGCGCCGTACAGGTCGGCACGGCGCTGTTCGCCGACCCGGCGGCACCCGTCAAGATCCAGGACGAACTGTTCCGTTGGGCACACGTGCAGGGCATTCACGGCATCGCCGAGGTGGGCGCGCTAGCGTGACCTCATGGCGACACCCCCACCGTTGACACCCGAGCAGCGGGCCGCTGCGCTGGCCAAGGCTGCCGAAGCACGCGCCGCTCGCGCCGAGATCAAGGCCCGACTGAAGATGGGCTCGATGAGCCTTTCCGAGGTGCTCTCGTCGAGCGATGTCAACGTCGGCAAGCTCAAGGTCGTGTCGATGCTCGAGTCGTTGCCCGGCGTCGGCAAGGTCAAGGCCCGCAAGGTGATGGAAGACATCGAGATCGCCGACAACCGTCGGGTCCAGGGTCTCGGAGCGCAGCAGAAGCAGAAGCTGCTCGACCTTCTGGGCTGACGTAGCGGCTGAGTCCACTTGTGATCATCGTCGTGTCCGGGCCCGGAGGGGTCGGCAAGGGCACCATCGTCGAGGAGCTGGTGCAACGCGATCCCCAGTTGTGGCTGAGCCGTTCCTGGACCACCCGCGAGCGCCGGCCCTCGGAGGCCGACGACGCGTACGTGTTCACCGACACGGCGAGTTTCGAACAGCGCGTCCACGACGGCGGATTTCTCGAATGGACCGAGTTTCTCGGCCACTACTACGGCAGTCCGACCCCCGATGCGGCGCCCGGACGTGATGTGGTCCTCGAGATCGAGGTCGACGGAGCACAACAGGTCAAGAAGCTGTATCCCGACGCGATGTTGCTGTTCGTGCTCCCTCCGTCACGTGCTGAGCAGGAACGCCGACTCCGAGGCAGGGGAGATCCCAACGACAAGGTCCTCGCCCGGCTGAAGAAGGCCGAGGTCGAGGAGCCGATCGGGCGTGATCTCGCCGACCACGTCGTCGTCAACGACGACCTGCAGACGACCATCGACGAAATGCTGTCACTCATCAACGCGGCCCGTGACCGGTAGGCTTGTCGGACTATGGCGCTCGACCACGACACGATGATCAACCCTCCGATCGAAAGCCTCCTCGGCACCGTCGACTCGAAGTTCTCCCTGGTCACGCTCGCGGCGCGTCGAGCCCGCAACATCAACTCCTACTTCAACCAACTCGGTGACGGTCTGGGGCACATGATCCCGCCGCAGGTGTCGTCGGTCTCGCGCAAGCCCCTGTCGATCGGTTTCGAAGAGATCGCCCAGCACAAGATCGTCTGGACCGAAGCACCGGTCGAGCCCGACTTCGACGCCGACGCCGAAGCACAGGCCGCTGCCGACGCCGCAACCGAGGGCTTTCTCGTCGCCGCACCAACCGACGACGCCTGATCGAACTCTCCTCGCAATCGGGGCACGGCATGACGAGTGAACTTGCCGGAAAGCGCATCGTCCTCGGAGTGACCGGCGGCATCGCCGCGTACAAGGCGATCGAAGTGAGCCGGCGTCTCGTCGACGCCGGAGCGCACGTCGTGCCGATCATGACGGCCGGCGCCGAGCACTTCATCGGCCGAACCACGCTCAGCGCGCTGGCGTCGGAGCCGGTGCAGACCGAGCTGTGGGACAACCCGGCGACGCCGATCCCCCATACCAAGATCGGGCAGGGCGCCGATCTGATCGTGGTGGCCCCGGCGACCGCACGCCTGATCGCGGCGTACCGGATCGGCCTGTCGACCGACCTGCTGACGAACACCCTGATCGCCAGCAGGGCTCCTGTCGTCCTCTGCCCGGCGATGCACACCGAGATGTGGGAGCACCCGAGCGTGGTCGAGAACATAGCGGTCCTCCGCGAGCGAGGCGTGCACATCGTCGAGCCTGGGGTCGGCCGCCTCGCCGGTGGCGACGTGGGTGCGGGACGTCTCGCCGACCCGGCCACGATCGTGGCGGTCGTACGTCGGATCCTCGGCCCGTGCGACCTCGATGGTGTCCGCCTCGTCGTGTCCGCCGGCGGCACCCGGGAACCGATCGATGCGGTGCGCATGATCGCCAATCGGAGCTCGGGCAAACAGGGCTATGCCGTCGCGGCCGAGGCCGCAGAGCGCGGCGCCACGGTGACCATCGTGTCGACCGTGGGGCTGCCCGCCCCGGACGGCGTCGCGGTCGTCAGGGTGGAGACGGCGGCCGAGATGCAAGAAGCGATGACCCGCGCCGCGCTCGACCACGACGTGGTCGTGATGGCGGCCGCGGTGGCCGACTTCCGCCCGGCAACGGTCGCGGCCGGCAAGATGAAGAAGCGCGACGGTGCGCCGCAGATCATCCTGGAGCAGACGCCCGACATCCTCGCCGGGCTCGGTGCGACGAAGCGGCCCGGGCAGGTGCTGGTCGGGTTCGCCGCCGAGACCGACGACCTCGTCGCGAACGCGACGGCAAAGCTGGTCGCGAAGCGAGTCGATCTGATCGTCGCCAATGATGTTGCGAAGCCCGGAGTTGGCTTCGAACACGACACCAACGCGGTTACGCTGCTGCGGCCCGACGCGAAGCCTGTCGAGATCGACCTCGCCGACAAGCGAGAAGTCGCCAGGGCCGTCGTCGACGCGATCGTCGCCATACGTACTCGACCCTGAACTCGACCCCGACAGGACAACGGACCGAATCACATGACCACGTACACATTCACCTCAGAGAGCGTCACCGAGGGGCATCCCGACAAGATCGCCGACCAGGTCTCCGACGCCGTGCTCGACGCCATCCTGGCGGAGGACCCCAACGGGCGCGTCGCCTGCGAAACCCTGGTCACCACCGGTCTCTGCGTGATCGCCGGTGAGATCACGACCGACGCGTACGTCGAGATCCCGAAGATCGCTCGCGAGACGATCAACAACATCGGCTACGACAACGCGCTCTACGGCTTCGACGGCAACACCTGCGGCGTGATCGTGTCGATCGACGAGCAGAGCCCCGACATCGCCCAGGGCGTCGACATCAGCGAAGAGGTCCGTGCCGGCCAGTCGAGCGAGGACCGCATCGAGGCCCAGGGCGCCGGCGACCAGGGAATGATGTTCGGCTACGCCTGCAACGAGACCGTCGACCTGATGCCGATCCCGATCTGGACGGCACACCGCCTGGCCGAGCGCCTCGCCGAGGTCCGCAAGTCCGGCCAGGTCCCGTACCTGCGGCCCGACGGCAAGACCCAGGTCACGTTCCAGTACGAAGACGGCGTTCCCGTCGCGCTGAAGGGCGTGCTGATCAGCACGCAGCACCAGGAGGGCGTCGATCGCGACAGCGTCATCCGTCCCGACCTGATCGACCAGGTGATCCGTCCGATCATCCCCGAGCAGTTCGCGGATGACGACTACGAGATCTACGTCAACCCGACCGGCAACTTCGTCCGCGGTGGCCCGTACGCCGACTGTGGCCTCACGGGCCGCAAGATCATCGTCGACACGTACGGTGGCATGGGTCGCCACGGTGGTGGCGCGTTCTCCGGCAAGGATCCGAGCAAGGTCGACCGTTCGGCGGCCTACGCCGGTCGTTGGGTCGCCAAGCACGTCGTGGCCAGTGGCGCCGCCGATCGTTGCGAAGTGCAGTTGGCATACGCCATCGGCATGGCGCAGCCGATGAGCATCCTCGTCGAGACGTTCGGTACGTCGAAAGTCGATCCGGCCAGGATCGAAGCTGCCGTACGTTCGACGTTCGACCTGCGCCCCGGCGCCATCGTGCGCGACCTCGACCTCAAGCGCCCGATCTACCGGAAGTCTGCGGCGTACGGCCACTTCGGCCGGCCGGGCTTCCCGTGGGAAGAGCTGGGTCGCCTCGACGACTTCATGCTCGCCGTCGGAGCCTGAGCACCGGTTGTTGATCGCCCGAATCCTGCCCGACGTGTCGGGTCTCGATCGGGCCTTCGACTACCTCGTCCCGGAACCGTTCGAAGCTGCGGTGGAGGTCGGCACGCGGGTGCGTGTCGACCTCCACGGCCGCCGTGTCGGGGGGTGGATCCTGTCGCTCGGCGACGACACCGCAGCAGTCGACGCCGATCGGCTGAAGCCGATCCTGAAGGTCACCGGCGCGGGGCCCGACGCCGACATCATCGAGTTGGCGACCTGGGCATCGGTGCGTTGGGCCGCCGGACGGATCCGACCGTTCCTGGTGTCGGGCTCGCCCGAGCGGGCGATGCTCGGAGCGCCTCGATCGGTTCGTACGACGACCCCCGTGCACGGGCCGACCTCGCCGGCCACGCTGGCGATGCTGGACGGCGGCGGCGGGGTGCTGCGATTGCCGCCGCGAGCCGATGTGATGCCGACCGTGTTGTCGGCCGCGTCGTTCGCACGGCGCTCCGCGGGCACCGTTCTCGTCGTCGCGCCGTCGCAGAGCCAGGTGGCCCTCCTGGGCATCCGCCTCTCGCGCGGTGGGATGACCGTCGCGACCGTGCCGAACGACTGGGCGGCAGCCCGGGCGGGCGTAGATGTCGTGATCGGCTCGCGATCGGCCGCCTGGGCCCCGTGCGGCGGACTTGCCGTCGCGCTGGTGCTCGACGAGCACGACGAGGCCCTGCAGGAGGAACGTGCCCCGACGTGGCACGCCCGCGACGTGCTGGCCGAACGCTGCCGACGCGCCGGTGTCCCCCTGGTGCTGGTGTCGCCGACCCCCACGCTCACCGCAGTGGTCGACTACGCCGGCGCCTCCGGTGTCGTGCACCCACCTCGTTCACGTGAGAGGTCGGGCTGGCCGAAGGTCACGGTCGTCGACCGATCGGACGAGGATCCGTGGAAGCGTTCCCTGGTCACTGCGCCGCTCATCGAACGGCTCCGTACACCTGGACTACGGATCGTGTGCGTCTCGAACATCACAGGCCGCGCCAGGGTGCTCGCGTGCCGGAAGTGTCGAGCACTGCAGCGATGCGAGCGTTGTGACGCAGCGGTCGGGCTCGACGACGCCGGACGGCTCCAGTGTCGGCGCTGCGGCACGGAGCGGCCCCCGGTGTGCCAGGAATGTGGCGGTTCGGCGTTCGCCAACCTGCGCCCGGGCGTGACGCGTCTGCGGGAGGAACTGGAGGGTGCGGCAAACCGGCCGGTCGCTGCGGTCACCGCCGCATCGAACGACGTGTCGATCCGCGCCGAGATCCATGTCGGCACCGAGGCGGTCCTGCACCGCGTCAGCGAGGCAGACGTGGTCGCATTCCTCGAGTTCGATTCGGAGATGCTCGCCCCTCGACTCCGCGCGGCCGAGCACGCGCTGGCCCTCATCGCGCGGGCCGCCCGGATGGCGCCGGAGGTCCTCGTGCAGACGTTCACACCGGACCACGAGGTGGTACGCGCCGCGGTGGTGGGTGACCCGTCGATCGTCATCGAGGGCGAACGTGCCCGTCGACAGGTGTTGTCCCTGCCACCATTCGGCGCGCTCGCGCGCGTGTCGGGCATTGGCGCAGACGAGTTCGTGGCGCAGCTCTCGGACGCCGGCCTCGACATCGGGCACGCCGCTGAGCACCATCTCGTGCGAGCAGCGAACTGGATGGACCTCGGCGAGCGGCTGAACGCCGCGACGCGTCCGCCCGGTTCGAAGCTCCGCATCGAGGTCGACCCGGCCCGGGTCTGACAGCGCATAGGTTGGGAGCCAACCGAGAGGAGATGAGATGCCGATCACGATCGGGTTCAACCACGTCGCAACGTTGACCACCGACCTCGACCGCCACGCAGCCTTCTACGAGCAGGCCTTCGGTGCCGAGGTGACATTCCGAATGGACGCCACCGACGAACACCCACGGATGTTCATCCTCGACCTCGGCGGCGGCGCGGCGCTCAACGTGTTCGAGGTGGCCGCCGACGAGATCATCGGCGAGCAACGCTCACAAGGCCACCGGGGTGCCATCGACCACTTCGCCTTCGCCGTCGAATCGTTGTCGGCGCTCGAAGACACGAGGCAGCGGCTGATCGATGCCGGTGCCGACGTCGGTGACATCCAGCGGCTGGGCGCCGAATGGTCGTTGTTCTTCCGCGACATCGACGGGATGGAGCTCGAAGTGTGCGCGTCGGCCGACTGAACCCGGCCCGCTGATCAGCCACCGGCAGTGGTGGACGTTCCCAGAAGCCGGTAACCCACCTTCGACGCCAGGCGCCGGGTCGGGTAGCCCTGGTCGGTGAGCCAGCGCTGGAGCGAGTCCGCTCCCAAGTGCTTCTGGACGACCAGCGTGCACGTGCCATCGACGGACAGCCTCGGCAACCAGCGCAGGAGCAGGTCGTGGAGGGCGGCTTTACCGACCCGGATCGGCGGATTGGACAAGATCGACTCGAACCGGACCTGGGGTGGGACCTCCTCGGGCAGACACGCCGTCACGTTCGCGAGGCCGTTGTCGACAGCGTTCGCCCGGCACAGCTCGAGGGCGCGTCGATTGACATCGATGGCCCACACGGTGGCGTCGGGCGATCGTCTGGCGATGGTCATCGCGATCGGGCCGGCGCCACATCCGAGGTCGAGCAGGTTGCCGTGCGATGCGAGTGGGACATCGGGTGTACGCAGCAGCAGCGACGTGCCGGTGTCGAGTTGGCCCCGAGCGAAGACACCGCGGTCGGTGCGCAGGGTGAACGCGGTGTCGGGGAGGGACACATCGATCGTGATCGGGTCGGACGCAACGTCCGGGTCGTCGTCGAAGTAGTGGTCGGTACCGCTTCCGGCCGAGTGATCGGTGGCGGATGAGCGGTCGTCGCCGTCGGCTGTCACGGCCCGTAGCCTGTCAGGGTGTCGTACAACATCCGCACCTTCGGTGACCCGGTCCTGAAATCACAGGCCAGCGCGGTCGATGACGTCGACGGCAAGATCATCCGGTTGGTCGAGGACATGTTCGACACCCTCGAGAGCTCCGGCAACGGTCTGGCGCTCGCCGCGCCGCAGGTCGGGGTGCAGAAGCAGGTCGTCGTCTGGGACTTCGGCGACGAGCCGCTGGCCATCATCAACCCGGAGATCGTCGAGTCCGACGGTGAGTGGGTGTACGACGAGGGGTGCCTGTCGATCCCTGGTCTGTACGTCGAGATGGTGCGCCCGAAGCTGGTCCACGTGCGCGGCATCGACCTCAATGGCAACGTGATCGACATCGAGTCGGACGAACTCGAAGCGCGCATGTTCCAGCACGAGATCGACCACCTGAACGGCGTGCTGATGTTCGATCGCATGACGCCTGACCAGCGCAAGGAAGCGCTGCGCGAGTATCGGCGCATCGAACAGGAAGCCACGCAGCAGGCATCGCGACAGCCGATGCGCCGTCGGCTCCGGTTGAGCTGATCGCGACCCGATGAAGCTCGTCTATCTCGGCACGCCCGAGATGGCCGTGCCCCCGCTGCGGGCGCTCGTCGCAGCTGGTCACGAGGTCGTGCTCGTCGTGACCCGGGTCGACAAGCGTCGCGGGCGCGGCAGCGAGCGCACCCCGAGCCCGGTCAAGGCGGCGGCGGTCGAGTTGGGCCTGTCGGTTTCACACTCCGTCGACGATCTGATCGACCTGGCGCACGCCGACGAAGCCCATCTCGGTGTTGTGGTCGCGTTCGGGCAGATCATCAAGCCGCACGTGCTCGACGTGCTCCCGTTCGTCAACCTCCACTTCTCGCTCCTCCCACGGTGGCGAGGTGCCGCACCCGTCGAGCGGGCGCTGTTGGCGGGCGACGAGCTGACCGGCGTCTGCGTGATGCGGCTCGAGGAAGGGCTGGACACTGGCGGCGTCTACGCCGTCCGGACGGTGCCGATCGACGACACGACGACCGCGGCAGAACTGCGTCAGACGCTGGTCGAGGTTGGGGCGGAGCTGCTCGTCGACACGCTGAGCCAACCACTCGGCGACTGGATCGGTGACTACCGCGACCAGCAGGGCGAGCCGACGTACGCCGCCAAGTTCACGTCCGCGGACTTCGAGATCGACTGGTCGCTGCCGGTGGTCGACATCCATCGCCTGATACGGGTCGGCGGTGCGTGGACGACGTTCAGGTCGAAGCGGCTCAAGATCGTCACGGCGGATCTCGTCGACGGCCGAATCGTGCCGACGACGGTGCAGCCGGAGGGTAAACCGGCGATGTCGTTCGATGCCTGGCGCAACGGGGCGCGCCCGTCGTCGACCGAACTGTTCGGCGACCTGTGAACACGCCCTCCGAGCAAGGTGGCAGGAGCCCCAGGAGTTCGCGCCAGGTCGCCCTCGAGGTGTTGCGCAGGATCGAGGACGACGGCGCGTACGCGAACCTCGCGCTCGGACCTGCGCTGACCCATTCGGGGCTGGGCGAACTCGACCGCAAGTTCGTCACCGAGCTGGTCTATGGGACGACTCGCATGCGCCGGGCGTGCGACGTACTCGTCGACCGCTTCCTGACGTCACCGCCCGACGCGGTGACGCGGACGGTGCTGCGGCTCGGGGCCTACCAAGTCGCCTACGCGGGCGTTCCGGCCCATGCCGCAGTGGGCGAGACGGTCGGCCTCGCGCCGAAGCGGACGCGTGGTCTGGTGAACGCCGTGCTGCGCAAGGTGTCCCGCTCGTCCGTCTACGACATGACATGGCCGTCGGACGCGGCGCGGCTGAGCTATCCCGACTGGATCCTCGACACGTTCCGTGAGGAGATCGGCGACGACGCCGACGACGCGCTCGCACGGATGAACGAAGCACCGAGCGTGACGCATCGCGCCGATGGCTACGTGCAGGACGGATCGTCGCAATGGGTCGCGGCCAACACGGGGGCATCACCGGGGGAGCGGATCTTCGACATGTGCGCCGCGCCCGGCGGCAAGTCGACCGCGATGGCCACGGAGGGTGCGCTGGTGATCGCCGGCGACCAGCGACCGAATCGGGCGCGGCTCGTCCGCGACAATGCGCTCGGGCTGGATCTCGAGCTCCCGGTCATCGTGGCCGATGGCCTGCGACCACCGTTTGCTCGTGCGTCGTTCGACGCGGTCCTGCTCGACGCCCCATGTTCGGGGCTGGGCGCGCTGCGCCGCCGGGCCGATGCCCGATGGCGGATCCAGCCGAACGACGTCGTCGAGCTGGCCGAGCTCCAGGCCGGGCTGCTCGGGTCGGCGGCCGAACTGGTTCGTCCGGGTGGTCGACTGACCTACAGCGTCTGCACGATCACCGCGGCCGAATCGATCGATCATCGGACTCCCGACGGCTTCGAGGTCGATGTCCGGCCTCCGGAGGTCGGGTCGTGGCGAGCGTTCGGCCAGGGCTGGCGGGTGTTGCCACAGGATGCCGACACCGACGGCATGGTCATGATTCGGTACCGTCGACCTGCATGAGCGACGGTTCGAACCAGCAAGCGGCGACACAGTTCGCGAAGGTGTTGACGGTCAGCGACGGGGTCGCTCACGGGGTGCGCGACGACGCGAGCGGCCGTGCACTGGTGGAGCACCTCGAGCGTGCCGGCTTCGAGGTGGTGGATCACCGGGTGACCGCCGACGGCGCCGACCTCGTGGCCTCGACCCTCACCGAGATGGCGCACGGATTCGCAGGCGTGATCGTGTCGACGGGCGGAACGGGATTCGCGCCGCGCGATCAGACGCCGGAAGGAACCCGCGCCGTGATCGAGCGTGAGGCGCCGGGCCTGGGCGAGGCGATGCGCCTCTGTAGCCCACTCGGCCGCCTGTCACGAGGCGTGGTCGGGATCCGCGGTCAGGCGATCATCGCCAACACCCCCGGCAGCACGAAGGGCTGCATCGAACAACTCGACGCCGTCATCGACGTCCTTCCCCACGCCCTGCGTCTCCTCCACGACGCCGACAACACCCACTGATCGCCCATCATTTCCACGTTTGCGACAAGAAATCTGAGACCCGGTCCTCCGAAATCTTGTCGCAAACGTGGATTTGTGGGCCGGTAGCGTGGGCGGCCGTGCTCAGACTGGTCCTGCCCAAGGGTTCGCTGGAGAAGGCGACCCTCGAACTCTTCGAGGCGGCCGATCTTCCGGTGAGCCGCTCGTCATCGGTCGACTACCAGGGCACCATCGACGACCCCAGGATCGCCTCCGTGCGGATCCTGCGGCCGCAGGAGATCCCGATGTACGTGGCCGAGGGGCTGTTCGACATCGGTATCACCGGGCGTGACTGGATCGAGGAGACGGGCAGCGAGGTGGTCACTCTCGGCGAGCTGAAGTACTCGAAGGCGACCGATCGCCCGATCAAGCTCGTGGTCGCCGTCGCCGGAGATTCGCTTGCGAACTCGGTCAAGGACCTGCCCGATGGTGTGCGCGTCCAATCGGAGTACCCGGAGCTCACCAAGCGCTTCTTCGCCGAGCACGGCGTGAAGGCCGAAGTCCGGTTGTCGTACGGCGCGACCGAGGCGAAGATCCCCGACATCGCCGATTGCGTCGCGGAGATCACCGAGACCGGACGCGCATTGCGCGCGGCGGGCCTGAAGGTGATCGACACGATCCTGACCAGCTACACCGAAGTGGTCGCCAATCCGCTGTCGGCTGCCGACGGCGAGAAGCGCAAGGCGATGGATCAGGTGATGACCCTCCTCAACGGGGTGCTCGATGCTCGCGGCAAGGTGCTGCTCAAGCTGAACGTCAGCGAGGACCGGTACGAGGACGTGCTGGCCGTACTCCCGTCCATGAAGTCGCCGACGATCTCGAAGCTGGCCGGGGGCGGATACGCCGTCGAAACGGTGGTCGAGAAGCGGACCATCAACCTGGTCATCCCGGCGCTCCGAGAGGCCGGCGCGACCGACCTGCTCGAGTTGATGATCTCCAAGATCGTGCCGTGAGCACGTCGTTCGGTGTGGTTGCCGGAACGGTCGTCGAATTCGACGACGACGTCGGGCTCGGTGCGGTGGAGGCAGACGACGGAACGCGCTACCCGTTCCACTGCATCGAGATCGCCGACGGAACCCGCACCATCGAGATCGGAACAGCCGTCGAGTTCACGACACTGGCGAAACTCGGTCGGTACGAGGCTGCGTCGATCCACCCGCGATGAATGCGGACGCCGCCGACCGGGAGCGGCGCATCCTCGACGTGATCCGGGCGCTTCGTCCTGGCGAGGTCACGACGTACGGCGACGTGGCCGAAACCGCCGGCTATCCGAAGCGATCGCGACTCGTGGGCCGCATCCTGGCGACCACCGACATCGATGTGCCGTGGTGGCGGGTCGTCAACGCCGCCGGACAACTTCGTGCCAACGAGGTGGGCGAGCAGGCCGCTCTTCTGCGCTCCGAGGACGTGACGGTGATCGACGGGAAAGTGCGTGACGCACCCTCGGGGCGATTCAGTCGATCGTCTCCGGGCCCTCTGCATTCCCGCCCGCCGTGCCCTTGATCTGGACGAACGCGAGGCGGATGTTGTTCAGGGCGTCACGCATCGTCGGTGCCTCGGCACCCAGACGGTCGCCGAGACCGTCGACGAGGCAGGCGACGGCATCGATCGCGAGCACCGATTGCTCGAAGTCGGGTGGTGTGGCCGAGAGATGGATGGCGGCGAGTTCGTACAGCCCCATGACGTGGTTCGTGATGACCACCTCGGCGGGCACGTCGGCCAGCCGTGCCCGTGCCTCGGCCATCGCCCGCTGCGCCTCCTCGATGGTGTCGGCCGTCTCGTCATCGAGATCGTCGAGATCCATCTCGTCGGGATCGATGGAATCGTTGAGCAGCATGTCGTCGAACAGATCGTCGTCAGAGGTTTCACCAGTCACCCGCGGTACCCTACCGACCAACAACTGAGGCGAAGTGGGGGAAACCCCCACCCGACCACCGACCCGATTCATTTCGAATGGGTGCGCTCGGGTCACAAGGCTGAGACCAGCCACCACGCACCGACGGCACTGCCGACGGGGCGCTGTGTCGGTCGCTCCGCGTGCGGTTCGCGTCGAGCGCCAACATCAGACCATGGGGAGGCCCATTGCACAGGAGTGAGCAGCCATAGCACCGCGACCAGAACAGCGTGGCGATCAGCATCGCATCAACGACCGCATCCGATCTCGTGAAGTCCGTCTCATCGGGCCGACCGGCGACCAACTCGGAGTCAAGGCGGTTCCCGATGCGCTGCGGATGGCGAGAGGATTCGAACTCGACCTCGTCGAAGTGGCCCCGAACGCCAACCCTCCGGTTTGCCGGATCATGGATTACGGCAAGTTCAAGTACGAAGAGGGTCAGAAGGCCAAAGAGGCGCGGAAGAAGTCGACCAACGTGTCGGTGAAGGAAGTCAAGTACCGGCCGAAGATCGGCAAGGGTGACTTCGACACCAAGACACGCAATGTCATCCGATTCATCGAAGAAGGCCACAAGGTCAAGATCACGCTGCAGTTCCGTGGCCGAGAGATGGCGCACCCCGAGTTGGGGTCGAAGATTCTCGACGACGTATTGGAAGCGGTGGGACCGGCAGCAAAAGTCGACACCCAGGCTCGTCTGGAAGGACGAGCGATGTCGATGGTGCTGTCACCCGACAAGAGGGCCCAAGAGGCCATGAAGAAGGCAGCGTCCGAAGCCGAGCACGAGAGTGCTCGCGACGACATTGCCGCGGAACAGGAACCACAAGGAGTGACCGATGCCGAAAATGAAGACGTCGAAGACCGCGAAGAAGCGGTTCAAGAAGACCGGGACGGGCAAGCTCCGTCGGGAACAGGCGATGCGCCAGCACCTGTTCGAGAAGAAGTCATCGACGCGGACGCGCCGTCTTGAAGGCGACCGCGACGTACACCCGACCGACGTGAAGAAGATCAAGCGCCTCCTCGCAGAGCGCTGAGACAACCATCGACCGGGTTCGACCCGGACTGAGTCCTCGAGGAGGAAAGTGACATGGCACGTGTGAAGCGTGGTGTGGCGTCCAAGAAGCGCCACAAGAAGGTACTGAAGCAGGCGAAGGGTTACTACGGCAACAAGAGCCGGTCGTTCCGCGCCGCCAACGAACAGGTCATGCGGTCGGGCAACTATGCCTTCCGTGACCGTCGTGCCCGCAAGGGCGAGATGCGTCGTCTGTGGATCCAGCGGATCAATGCAGCGTGTCGTCTCGACGACATGAGCTACAGCCGGTTCATCGCCGGGCTGAGCGCCGCCGGCATCGAAGTCGACCGCAAGATCCTCGCCGATCTCGCGGTGACCGATCCCGCTGCCTTCAGCAAGCTCGTCGAGAGCGCCAAAGCCGCACTCTGATCGACCACACTGGGGCGCGATGAGTGCCCTGGCGTTCAACAACTCAACGGTTCAAGAACTGCGGCGTCTGATCGGGCGTCGCAGTTCGCGTTACGACGCCCGTCGTTTCGTCGTGGAGGGCCCGGTCCTCGTCGCGGAGGCCGTGGCGGCCGGATGGGAGGTCGACTCGCAGTTCGTGCCGGAGGGCACCGATGCCTGGATCGGCGATTTCGGTGAGAGGTTCGAGCTCGCCACCGGCGTGTTCGAGCGGGTTGCGTCGACGCAGACGCCACAGCCACCGATCGCCGTCGTGCGCATGCGCGACGTCGATGTCGACGCCGCGCTCGAATCGGCGGCGTTCGTCGTCGTGCTCGATGGGATCAGCGACCCCGGGAACCTGGGCACGATCGTCCGGTCGGCCGAGGCAGCCGGTGTCGACCTGGTCGTGCTCACGGCAGGCTCGGTCGATCCGTACAGCCCGAAAGTCGTCCGGGCGTCAGCGGGGGCCATCTTCCACGTGCCATTCGTGTTCGCCGAGCTCGACGACGTGTCGGAGGCCGGCATCGTGCTCGTGGGTACGAGCAGCCACGACGCCCCCGGACGCACCGTCGCAGCACACACCAGCTGCGACTTCACCGGCCGGATTGCCCTCGTGATGGGCAACGAGGCGGCAGGCCTCCCAGTCGAATGGACCGACCGTGATGGTCCGATCGACCGATGGGTCACGATCCCGCACCAGGGTCGCAGCGAGTCGCTCAATGTGGCGATGGCCACGACGGTGCTCGTCTTCGAAGCCGCCCGCCAACGAGGGTGAGGCCTGCGATGAGCGAAGCCACCGCATCCGGTGGCTTGGCTCATCGGGCCGGTCTGAATCGCACCGATGATGAGCCAAACCCCCGCATGTGGGGGTATCGCTCATCGTTGGAATTCAGCGGGCGGTGAGGACGAGCAGGTATTGACCGCCGCCGGGTTCGATGCTCGCGGTCACGTCGAGGTCCGGTTCGAGACGGCTGATCCGGTCGACGATCCACACGGCGGCGCGTTCGGCATCGTCACGGTCGGGGCAACGTCCGAACGCCTCGCGGCCACCCTTGCGTGACAGGCGGTCGACCGAAGCGATGATGACGGCGGCGTCGGCGACGAACAAGTCGTCGGGCCAGGGGATCACCGGATCGACCGCACCCTTGCCGGTGTTGCACGAGCGATGGGCGAGACGCTCCTGACCGGTGCCCTTCCCTTTGCCTTTGCCGGTGCCCTTCGCCTTGGCCCGGCGTTCCGTGGTGCGGCTGTCAACGCTTGGACCACGCGGGTCGTTCACCGACATCTCGGGGTCGACCGGTTCGTCGCACAACCAGCATCGCCATCCATCGATTTCGCCGATTTCCTCGAGCCGCATGGGCGCACCGTATCCGTCGTGAGTCGAATCGATCGTCGGCCTCGCGCCGTCGAGCGGATAGGGTTTCGACCCGTGAAGCCGCAGATGCAGCGATTTTCGTGCCCCGGGTGAAACCGGGGGATGACGTTCCACAACACTCACTGCATCTGAAAGGCCACCGACGTGCTCAACGACATCACCGCCGCCCGTGACGCGGCCCTCGCCGCGATCGACGCCGCATCGACGCTCGACGAGGTCAACGAACTCACGTCTCGACTGAGCGGCAAGAAGGGCGAACTCGCGCAGCTCAAGACTCGCCTGGGATCGGTCGAATCGATCGATGAGAAGAAGTCGGCCGGCCAGGCGATCAACGAGGCGATGGCAGCAGTCGGTGCTGCGCTCGAGGGCCGCCGCGCATCGCTCGGGACCGAGGCACTCGCGGCCCGCATCGAGGAAGAACGACTCGACCTCACCGAGTTCGTCGGTGCACCGAAGCGCGGTCGGGCGCATCTCGTGACCCAGGCATGGGAGCGGCTCGAAGACACGTTCATCGGGCTCGGCTTCCAGGTCGCCGAGGGTCCCGAGGTCGAAACCGATTGGCACAACTTCGAGGCCCTGAACATGGGTGAGGGTCATCCCGCTCGCGGCGAGTTCGACACGCTCTTCGTCGACCATGTTCCGCCCGGCGGCCGACTCGGCACGACGTTGCTGCGCACGCACACGTCGCCCGTGCAGATCCGCACGATGCTCACCCAGGAGCCGCCGATCTACGTCGTCGCTCCCGGTCGAGTGTTCCGCCGCGACACGCCTGACGCGACGCACATGCCCGTGTTCCATCAGATCGAGGGTCTGGTGATCGACCGCAACGTCACGATGGCTGACCTCGCGGGCACGATCGAGGCCTTCACCAAGGCGTTCTTCGGTCCGGGGTTCACGTCGCGCCTGCGCCCGAGCTACTTCCCGTTCACGGAGCCGTCGGCCGAGTTCGACATCCAGCGACCGAATGGCGACTGGATCGAACTGGGCGGCTGCGGAATGGTGCACCCCAACGTGCTTCGCGCTGGCGGCCTCGATCCGGAAGAGTGGAGCGGGTTCGCGTTCGGGTTCGGCATCGACCGGATGGCCAAGGAACGCCACGGCGTCGAGGACATCCGCGACATGTACACCAACGACATCCGCTTCTTGGAACAATTCTCATGAAATTGCTCTTGTCCTGGCTGAACGAGTACGGGGAGTTCGGAGATCCGACGGATCAGGCTGCGGTCGCTCGGGTTGCCGACGCGTTGACGTCACTCGGGCTCGAAGTCGATTCGGTGACGGCGGTCGGCGCCTCGGTGGCCGGTGTGGTGACCGCCCAGGTGCTTCGACTCGAACAACATCCCGATGCCGCCAAGGTCCAGCGTGTGTACGTCGACGCCGGCGACGGACAGGAACGCCACGTCTGGTGCGGGGCCTTCAACATGCAGCCGGGCGACGTGATCCCGTTGGCGACGCTCGGCACGACGATGCCCGACGGCCGGACGATCGAACGGCGCGGCATCCTCGGAATCGATTCGGAGGGGATGCTCTGCTCGGCGACCGAGCTCGGCATCGGCGACGATCACTCGGGGATCTACCTCATGCCCGCAGGCACACCGCTGGGTGTCCCGTACGGCGAGGCCCTCGGGTTGTCACCCGACGTGCTGATCGACGCCGACGTCACACGCAACCGGCCCGATTGCTACGGCTACGTCGGCGTCGCCCGAGACCTGGCGGCCAAGCTCAGCATCGAGTTCCGTCCGCCAACGCCCGAATTCTCGGCGACGGGAGCCGAACGCACCGCCACGGTCGAGATCGTGCCGGATCAGGGCTGCGGTCGGTTCACCTCGACCGTGATCTCGGGAGTGGAGGTCACATCGTCGGCGGATTGGATGGCACGCCGTCTGACGGCGGCCGGAATGCGCCCGATCAACAACGTCGTGGACGTCAGCAACTACGTGATGCTGGAGCTGAACCAGCCGAACCACGCGTACGACCTCGACACCCTCGGTGGGAGTGGTTTCCGTGTCCGCCGAGCGGGTGCGGGGGAGTGCCTCACCACCCTCGACGGGCAGGAGCGGATCTTCACCGAAGCCGATCTGCTGATCTGCGACGCCAACGACGTGCCGATCGGGTTGGCCGGGATCATGGGCGGGCTCGACACCGAGATCAGCGCCGATACCTCGACGATCGCGCTCGAGATGGCGTGGTTCGATCAGGTCGGCATCGGCCAGGCGGTCACGCGCAACGGTCTGCGTTCCGAGGCCTCGGCCCGGTTCGAACGTGGCGTCGATCCCTATGGGATGCCGCGGGCGATCGCCCGTTTCGTCGAGCTGCTCGGCGAGACCTGTCCAAGGCTCGTGGTGCACGCCGGTGCGGTCGATGCCCGGACCGACGAGCTGCCTCCGGCCGATCGAGCGGTCGAGGTGCGGATCGCCCAGGTGAACCGGGTGCTCGGCACCGACATCGGCGCCGACGAACTGCCGGTCCTGCTCGACCCCATCGGCTACACGGTGTCCGGAACCGGTGACGTACGAACCGTCGCCATCCCGTCATGGCGACCTGATTCGACGGACGAGATCGACGTCGTCGAAGAGGTCGCCCGCCATTACGGCTACGACCGGCTGGGCAAGACCGTTCCGAAGTCGGTCGTGCACGGCGGCCTCAGCGTCCGACAGCAGCGCCGGCGCGTGGTGCGCGAGGTGCTGCTCGGACTCGGGATCTCCGAGGCGATGCCGAATCCGTTCCTCGCACCGGACACGCTGCAGCGGGCCGGTCTCCCAACGGACGCGCTGACCGTGACGAACCCGCTCGTGGCCGACGAGAGCGTGCTGCGCACGTCGTTGCGCCCGGGGCTGCTCCAGGCGATCGCATACAACGAGTCGCACCGCCGCACCGATGTGAAGCTTTTCGAGATCGGGCACGTGTACCCGCCGAGCGAGGCCGAACTGCCGGCGGAGTACGAGGCCCTGACCGTCGTGCTGGCCGGCGCCGAGGCACCGGCGGCGATGGAGGTGTGGCGCGAGCTGTCAGCCGCACTCGGCGTGGGCGCCCGGATCGACCAGTCCAAGCCACCGGCCGGGCTCCACCCGACGCGCTCGGCGACACTGCAGGCGGGCAAGGATCCGCTCGGTGGTGTCGGCGAGGTCCATCCAGCCGTGCTGCAGGCGTTCGACGTGTCGGAGCGGGTGGCGATCCTCGAGGTCGACCTCGACCAGTTGCTCGATCGCGCACCGAAGCCGACGCAGTGGAAGCCGACCAGCCGCTATCCGTCGAGCGACCTCGACCTCGCATTCGTCCTGCCTGAGGACGTCGCCGCTGAGCGTCTCGACAAGGCCATCCGTCAGGGTTCGGGCAACCTGCTCGTCGACCTCACGCTCTTCGACGTCTATCGCGGGGATCGTGTTGCTGCGGGAACACGCTCGCTCGCGTACCGGCTCCGGCTGCAGGCGAACGATCGGAATCTCACCGATGCCGACGTCGCGGCGGTCCGTCGCAACGTCGAGGCCGCGGCCACGAAGCTCGGCGCCGAGCTGCGGAGCTGATCACGTGAGTGCACCTGGCGAGACCGACCTCGGGGTGATGCTCTCGACCTTGTCGGTGTCGCGACGCCCCGGGGTTTTCACCTACGTCGCGATCGAGGAACCGACTGCACAGCTCACGGCTCTCGCGCATGCAGTCGTGGTCGAGGACGAGTCGACCACGCTCGTGCTACCGATCGAATCTGCGGTCGGCGCGGACCTGCCGGTGACTGTCGAACTGGCTTGGCTCGCGCTGGAGGTCCATTCGAGCCTCGAGTCGGTCGGCCTGACCGCGGCCGTGAGTGCCCGGCTGGCGGCGAGAGGAATCGCCTGCAACGTCATTGCGGGGTTCCACCACGACCACCTGCTCGTGCCCGTCGATCGGGCCGACGAGGCGATCGGGGCGCTCAGTTCGAACTGAGTTCGGCAGCACGGGGAGTTGATGGGTGGACAATCGACCACTACAGCTTGTGCTCCGTCCCGCGGACTGCCTAAACCGCAATTGAATCTTGAGCGTCTTCCGATCACAGAAGGGTGGATGGGCTTGGCACCGCCCTCGAAGCCACGAGGGATTCTGGACCTAGCAGTCGGGGGCTGCAACGGGCGCCGACGTGTCCGAACGTCACAACCGCGACCCGCACCGTCGAAGCAAACCGGGGCTCAAGGACGGCGCCAGATCGGCAGATCGGCGCTACCAGACCGACAGTTGTTCCACAGCCGTACGGCCAGGATTCCCTCTCGTCGCCCTCGCTTCCGCGGTGAGATCGGCGGTTGACGCTCACACGACGCCGGGACCACACTGGGCCCGGCGACGTATCGGGGCCGAGAGGGGATGCCATGTCAACTGACGCGCACATCGAGGTGGTTCTGGACTACTTCGCGGGATGCAATTCGGGTGAAATGGAGCATCTCCTCCGCACCTTGGACGACGACGTCGTCCACTACTTCCTGCCCGCCGTGCACCCGCCCATCCACGGCGCAGCCCACCTCGCCAACTACTGGCGGAAGTTCAAGAAGGTCTACGACCCGACTTGGAAAATCGACCACCTGATTGGGAGTGGCGACGAGGTGGTCAGCGAGTGGAGTTGCGCGTACACCTTGCCGAGCACAGGAAGTCGGATGATGTTCCGCGGCTGCGAATGGTACGTCATGAAGGAGAGTCGGATCGCAGAGGTTCGCGCCTACTACGACTACAACGAGTCCAAGGATTGCCAGCTCAACGGATTCCCGTACGCGGATCGCTCGTATCTCGGCAAGTAGGCCACGGCCGTCGGTCCGGTGAAATCCGTCGCTGATTCGCGACGGCACTGTTGGCGCTGACACTCAATCGCCTGGTGCGCTTCAACCTGAGGGTGGGGGCCATAGCGCTTTGAGTACAGCCGAGCAACCAGACCGCCCCATGCCGAGTGATGGACTGTCCCGTGGTAGCGCCGAATGCCCGACGTGGACCGGGATTGCCAGCACCGATCGGCAGTTCGGCGCGCCTGGTCGTGGGGTCGTTGTTGCGTTGTTCTACGTGTCGAGCCACTCATTGACTCGTCGGGCGAGGTCTCCGAGTGGGGACATGCCGGCGTTGAGCACGATCTCGTGGAAGCCGCGGATCGTGAAACGCTGTCCCTGGCGGCGCTGAGCCAGCGTTCTGAGGCGTTCGATTTCGAGCCTTCCGACCATGTAGCTGGTCGCTTGGCCAGGGGTCGCAATGTATCGATCGATCTCGCCCTCCGCATTCGACCGTTCCAGCGTTGTGTTCTCCAGCAGGAACTCGATCGCTCGCTGCCGGGACCAACCGCGAGCATGCAGTCCGGTGTCGACCACAAGTCGCGCGGCGCGCAAGGAGTCGAGTGTGAGCATTCCGATTCGTTGGAGTTCGCTGCTGTAGAGACCCATCTCGTCGGCGAGTCGTTCGGCATACAGGCCCCAGCCTTCGCCGTAGCTTGCCACCTCGAGTTCGCCGAGCACCGGATGGAGGCCGAGTTCTTGAGCGAGAGCCAGTTGCAGGTGGTGTCCGGGAACCGATTCGTGAAACGTGACCACTTCGAGTTGGTAGCGCATCCATGCTCGCGGCTGTCCGGTCCCGAAGAAGAACGTTCCGCCGCGGGCACCATCTGGTGATGGGCCGGTGTAGAACGCCATCGACCCGGACTCGCTCGGGACAGCGCGACATTCGGCACGCGGCATCCGACTGAACCAGTTCGGCGCGGCCGCCTCCGCCCGCCCGAGCGCGGCCATCGCATCGGCGATGATCTCCTCGGGCGTGTCATACCGTAGCGAGTCGTCGTGTCGCAAGCGTTGACGAACGACACTCGGGTCGGCGACGCCGAGGACATCTCGGCCAAGGATCGCGAACTCGTCATCGAGGAGCGCCAGACGCTCTACGCCGAGGTCATGGATTGCGTCTGGAGTCAGGTCCGTCGACGTCGCAGCGAGGAGCAGGGCTCGATAGGCAGCGTCTCCGTCAGCGAGGTGGCACACGCCGGCGTTTTCATCGCTGCGACCAGCGGGAAGCAGTTCCTCGGTGAGCGTCATGCGGAGCTTGGCCAGAGCCGGGCGCACATCGTCGCGAATCGCGGCCCCCACCGACGATCTCCATTGATCGATCTCGAGATTCGACATCTCGCTCGGAGCAGATTGGGTCAGCAACGGGTCGTCACGGATTTCGCGTGCGAGCATGCTGTCGATGCCCGCGACGGCCTTTTCGATGCCACGTCGAGTGGCGACACGACCCGCGCTCATCCCGTCCCGAAGTCCCGCCGTCCAGCCGTCGAGGAACGACGGCAACGAGCGCAACTTGACGACGTAGCCAAGTCCGTGATCTCGGGTAGTCAGCGCGTAGCCCGGCACCAGCACCGACAGAAAAGCGGCGATGTTGAACGGCCCCCCGACCAGAGAGAGATCTCGCTCGAACGGCAATAGAGCCGCAGTCGCCCGCGCACTGAAACCAACGGCTGCCAACAATGCCTTGTCGTCGCCAACGACGGTCGACCCAGCGGACGTTGCCTGCTGCGCAAACAACGCCAGGCGTTCGATCCGCTCGCTCACACCAGCCGGACTGAAATCCTCCCAGCCTGCGATCTGATCGACGTCGCCACGGTCGACGTTCCACATCTGGGCTGAATTGCGGTGGTACGCCCAATACGTGTCCGCAAGTTCGACAGCCTCGGACACGCCGACGACCGTACCAACTTCATGCCAACACGACCGCCGCCTGCTCACACGTGAGAGCGCAGGGTCCGAGGTGCGGCGTACAGAAACGATGTGAGGGAGCGCGGAATGCCCGAAGTGGACGGGGATTGCCAGTGCCGAGCGGCAGATCGGCGCTACATCGGTTCGCGTGGCGATTCAGGAATCAGGTCTGAAGTCGATTCAGCGTGAATGGTCGATCAGAACTGGGTTCGCGTAGTCAGTGTTGTCGATGACGATGTCCGCCTTGGACTTTGGGTCCACCTCCGAGAGGTAGATCAGCTCGCCGATCCGGTAGCGATCGCGATGGAGTCGTTCGGCCTCGTCTGGTCCTTCCATCGGAGTATCTCGTTCGATGCCGCGAGCCACCGCCAATTCTTGTGGGACATCGATCCAAATGCGGAAGTCCCAAAACTCGTCGTACTCAGGACGCATCCCGAACACCGAGTCCACAATCAGAACAGCGTCGGCAGGAACTTCTACAACTCTGTCGCGAAGATCGTCACCCGTCAGCGGATCATGCGCGCACAGCACGAGGGTGCCGGATCCGTCTCGACCGGCAGGCCTCAACAGTAGCTCGCGGGCCGACTCGAAGTCTGGAGAGTTGCGGTAGTAGCCCTCGCCGCTCGTTCGGTCGTATCCCTTCTCCCGAGCGTCGCGCCACGGCTTCTTGAAGTCGTCGAACGATGCCCGCACGGTCGAGCGCCCATGCCGCCGAACCGCGTGTGCCAGCTCATGCGCAAAGCTCGTCTTGCCGCTCGCGGTGAAACCGTCGACGATCACACGAACTCGCTCGGGCCGAATCGAAATGATGTAGAGGGCGACCGCGTCGATCACGCCGCTTCGCGCTCTCGAAGCCGGCTCCGGTGTCGGCTGGCTCCACGACGACACCGACTCAAATGCCTCGACGCTCACACGTCCCATGATGGCCCACCAGGTACTCGCACGGTGTCGTGGAAGCGCGCTCCAGGTAGCGCCGAGTGCCCGGTATGTG
>JANNNB010000214.1:0-3832 GCA_031398325.1 Actinomycetes bacterium | reverse complement strand
TATCACGCCGGGCCACCTCCAGGTGGCTGACGGCGGCATCTACTTCGGCGAGTTCGATCGCGCTGCGATCGACTGGGACGAGATCTCACGCCGACTTGACGAAGCGCAGCTCCTGACGTCGACTGCGGTCGTCGTGGGCGCCGACCGTGCGATCGTGGCAGCTGTGGATGCTCTCGGCGCCGAACGCCTGGCGGCGACCACGACCCTCGTGCAACCAGCCGCAATGCTGCCTGCACTTCGCCGTCATGCCGACGACGCCGACGTCGACATCGACGACCTTCGCAAAGCGACGATCACCGCGGTGGGCGCCGAGGAGCAGGACCTCCAAACGATCCGTCGATTCTCCGTCGGCAACGTCGTCATGTGGATCTTGTTGGCGATCGTCTTCTACACGATCGTCGGAGCGATCCAGGAAGTCGGCGTCCAGTCGATCATCGATGAAGTCGCCGGAGCGAGCGTGCCAATCCTCATCCTCGCGCTGATCATCGGCCAGACCCCTCGCTTCGCCGGAGCATTCAGCGTGTCGCAGGCCGCACCCATTCCGGTCCCGTACGGACGGCTGACGTTGCTCGAGTTCGCGATCACTTTCGTCAACCTCGCCGTGCCGTCGACCGCCGCCCGTGTCGCAGTCAACATCCGCTTCTTCCAGCGCAACGGACTCGACCGGACGATGGCCATCGCAGTCAGCGGGCTCGACAGCGTGTCCGGGTTCGTCGCACAGATCACGTTGCTCGTCGTGATCATCGGGTTCGGGCTCGGCAGCCTGAACTTGAACATCAGCGCGTCGGCGCCCGACTTCGACTGGAGTCTCGTGCTGATCGCTGTTGCGATACTGATTGTCGCCCTTGTCGTCGTTGCAGTCACTCCGAAGTTCCGTGATCCGGTCGTCAACGTGCTCAAGACCACGTGGGGGAAAGTCGGGCCGCTGCTCAGTTCGCCGCGCCGCCTCATCTCGGTGGTGCTGGCGAACCTGCTCGTGCAGTTGCTGTTCTCGCTGACCAGCTACACGATCCTGGTTGCATTCGGACAGGACGTGGGCTTCGCCGACGTGGTGCTCGTGAACGTATGCGTGGCCCTGTTCGCCGGGCTCATGCCCGTGCCGGGCGGTATCGGGGTCACCGAAGCTGCGCTCACCGCCGGGTACACCGCTATCGGAGTCGATAGTGCCGCCGCAATGGGCGCTGCTCTGTGCTACCGAATGATCACGTTCTACATCCCCCCGTGCTTCGGCTACTTTGCGATGAAGTCGCTGCGCCGCCAGCGCATACTCTGAGCCGATCGATCCTCGATCCGATCGGCGGGTTCGACGAAAGGGGAAGTCACTGCATGAGTCGTGACCGAATCCAACGAGTGTCCCTGGCCCTGATCGCGTTGTTCATGTTCCCCACAGCGATCCAGGCCACATTCGCGCCCGAATCGTGGTTCGACGACTTCCCACTCGGTCGTGGCTGGGTGGCAGCGGAGGGTGGCGCTTACGACGAACACCTGGTGCGTGATGTCGGCGTGCTGTTCCTTGCGCTCATCGTCGCGACGGCGTGGTCGGTGTGGCGTCGCGAAGCGATGACGATCATGGCGGTCGCCTGGCTGATCCAGGGCGTGTTCCACTTCGGCTATCACGTCGGTCATCTCGATGGGCTCGAGACCGTCGACCGGGTCGGGTTGGTTGGTTCGCTCATCTCCATCCCGATCCTCGCAGCGGTCTCGCTGTGGGCGGGGCTCCGATCACCGTCGGGTGGACCCGAGACACCGGTCGCAGGCGGGAGCGGGCATGGCACGGTCGGTTCTGCGCGTCGCTGATCAGGTCGCGGGGATCTTCCCCGAATGCTGTGTGTTGTCCGGAGTGGTGACGACGCGAGCAGTCGGGTTGACCGCCACACAATGGGGCGGCCCGCGGTGGCTGCTCGGTGTTCCGGCCTTCGCGATGGTCGCTCGACGAATGCCTCGACACGGGCACTGCGCTGTTGCGTTGCCCATCACCGCCCGGGTGTGGAAGATGTGGCGGTTCCGCGACGGGGCGGCGATGTCGGCGCTCGCGGCCGGTGTCACACTCTGCGCGATCGGGGTCGCGACCGGAACCGCTGCGCTCGCCGCGTTCGGTCTATTCATCGTCGTCGCTGCGGTCGCCTACCGAACCCGTGCGCACCGGAACTTCTGGGTGACCTGCATCCTCCACACGGAGAATTCGACCATCGTGGTCGAACCCACGCACCCTCGATTCGATGAAGCTGCTCGAGCATTGTTCATCCGGACGCTGCGCTGACCGACGCGCCCCGGTTCGATCCCATCCCGGTTCGATCGCGTCACTGATCTATCGCTTGACATTATATCGCCACGCGATATATATGGTCTACGTGACAGAGCCCCAGTCGTTCCTTCCACTCGCACCGGCACAGTTCCACGTACTGGTCGCCCTCACCGCGGGCGACCGGCATGGGTACGCCATCATGCAAGCAGTAGAGGACTCGTCCGACGGTGTCGTCAAGATGGGACCGGCAACGCTCTACGGCACCCTCAAGCGACTCGTCGACCAAGGCCTCGCCGAGGAGACCGACCGTCGCCCGAGCGAAGACGACGATCAACGTCGCCGCTACTACCACCTGACCGGGCTCGGCCGCCGAGTGTGCGCCGCCGAAGCCGACCGCCTCGAGCGGCTCATCACGACGACTCGCACGAACCTGCGCCCCGGGCTGGCCTGACGTGGCCGAGGAACGCATCTACCGGGCGTTGACCCTGCTGTACCCGCAACACTTCCGCGACCACTATCGCGACGATCTCGCCCAAGCGCACGCCGATCTCGTTCACCAACGAGGTCGCTCGAGAGCTTGGTGTCGAAGCGGACTCGATCTGCTCATCACTGTTCCCCGCTACCGATTGGAGACCATCATGAATCCCCGTCATTCCGACACAGTCATACTCCTCGTCATCGGCACACTTATCGCCATCGCCGCGCTCGCCACCACCGACGTCGGCGCACTCTTCGGCATCATCCCGCTCGCACTCGCAGGACTCATCGCGCTGACGCAGCGCAGCAGCCTTGCCCGTGCCCTGCGCACTCCTGACAGCAGGCGTCGCCGACGCCGGCTGACCACCGCAGCCAAACTGGGTGTCTTCAGCCTTGCGATCCTCGTCGTGTTCCGCCTCGACGTCTACAACGACGACAGCTGGGGCGGCCGCGCCATCGTCTACGCCAGCGTGTTCCACGTCGCATTGGTTGCTGCAATCGTCTACCTCGTCGCCGGGCTACTCACGCCCTCGTCGACCAAGACGTCTCCGGGATCCCCCGTCGTGAACGGCTGACGTCAACCCGTGGCACAGATCAACGGGGTCAGTCCGTCAGTCCGGCGATGCCATCGCCGAGGATCATCGCGCCCAGGGCCACGAAGACGACCATCGTGATCGCATTCGCGTAGCGGACCATGAAGTCACCAACTGCCGTCAGCGCAGCACCGGCCCGGTTCCCTCCAAACAGCTGTAGCGCCATTGCTCCAACCACCGTGCTCGACGACAACCCAACGAAGAGCGCTGCCGCGGCGATCTCATTGACGCCGTCATCCACCAGTTCGGCGATCGAGGAGCTGGCAGCAATCGTGAACACGACGTTCTTCGGGTTGACCCCACCGAGCAATGCGCCCATGCGCGCCGCGCGACGAACGGACAGTTCGTTGACTCTGGACATCCACGCCGGCAGTTCTGCTTGGGCGCCATTGCGAGCACGCGTCCGCCACTTTCGGCCGGCTGCCAACAGGAGCGCAACACCGACGACCACCCGCACCCAGTCGACAGCGGTACGTGAACCATCCGAATCCTGGATCTGTTCGAGGGCAAGGAGCAC
>JANNNB010000365.1:0-2506 GCA_031398325.1 Actinomycetes bacterium | reverse complement strand
CGTCGAAGTCCGCTCAGCATCACCCGAACCGACCCCGGCTCTCGCTGAAGATCGTGCAGATTGCGAGCGAGCGGGTCCGCTCGATCCACCTCAGTATCACGATAGGTGCCAACGATGAGCAGCGGCTCGTCACGGTCGCTGCGCAGTAGATGCCGAATAACCGCCAGCGTGGAGCCATCGGCCCAGTGCAGGTCGTCCAGCACGACAAGGACCGGTTGGCGAGCGGACACCCCTCCAAGAAATGTGTCGATCGCATCGAGGAGATACATCCGCGTCAGCGATGCGTCGCCTGCGGCCGGTACAACTCCAGGCCCCAGTTCCGGAACGAGACGATGAAGTTCCGTCGCCAATGTTGGGGCGACCGCGTGGGCCAGAACATCTGGATGTGAACGGGCCAAGGACCGCACCACGCTCAACCATGGAAAGAACGCAGCACTTGTGTCATGGTCACACCAGCCGTAAGCAATCGTCGAGTCCCCAGCCGACGACGCGAGTTCCGCCACGAGACGCGTCTTGCCGATTCCCGGCTCACCCGACACCAACGCCAACCGGCGACGTCCAGCCTTAACACTCGCCCACGCATCTCGGAGAGTCTCCAGTTCGCGCTCACGGCCGACACACGATGACCGCACCGCCTCGGCCAGACGTCTCGGAAGCCACGCCGAAGCAACCGCCTCCCCCGAAGCCACCTCACACGCGTCGACTGGGTCGGGAAATCCTTTGAGCTCGAGCGGAGGACGCCGAACGAGACGGTGCGTCGAGCGGCTCCCAGTCAGGTGCCGCACCACGTCGGCTCCCAGCGTGGTGTCCGGTCTCTGCTTCGGCGATTGGGGGGTGAGCAGCGCGCGTTCCAATGCGACCAGCTCGGGTGAGGGTTCCAGACCAAGCTCCTCGGCCAGCAACCGGCGGTAGTCCTGGAAGACACGTAAGGCGTCGACCGTGCGGCCGCTGGCGTGAAGGGCGCGCATGCGCCGGTCCCACACCGACTCGCGAAAGGGTTGGGCTTCGATCAGGTGAAGCGCGTCGGCGGCGGCATCGTCGGCGCGACCGACACCGATGAGTGCGTCAAGGCGGGCCACCGCTGCGGCGGCTCGCAGCTCCTCGAGGCGAACTGCTTCGGCACGAGCGAACTCCTCGTGAGCGAACTCGGCGTAGGCCGTGCCTCGCCACAGGCCGAGCGCCTCGTCAAGCAAGCCCAGCGCCTCGACCGGCGCCATGGAGCGGGCGTCGTCGACGAGTGTTTCGAACCGCCAGGCGTCGACCGCGTCGATCGGTAACGCGAGGGCGTAGCCGGGGGGCCGTGTCTGAATCGAGTCGACTCCCAACACGGCGCGCAGACGCGACACGTAGGTCTGCAGCGCGTTCATGCTGCTCGGTGGATCACCGTCCCACACGATGTCTGCGAGGCGGTCGGCGGACACCACCTCGCCGTGCGCGACCACCAACGCGGCCAACGCCCGCCGCTGCCGGGTCGACGACAGCGGGCCACCTTGCAGCATCACAGCACCCAGGACTTCGCAGGCGAGCACACACCTGACGATGGGCCCGCCCGACCTCACTGTCAAGCGCAACAGCGGGCGAGTTCAGGCGTGAACGTGGGCAGAACTCTGCCCGTACGCGGCTGGGCGCAGCTTGTCACCAACGCCGTACTTCGCAACGACCTCGAGGGCTCGATGCCCAGCTGAAAGGAACGTGACACATGAACATCGCCAACCGGTGGGCAAACAACCGACACGTCACCAGGAACACCGGGCCAAGACAAACACGCCGCACGCGTCCGACGGCCGTTGCGGGCGTCGCTCCTGAGGCCGGCGCGTTGGGCGGCACCACGGCGTGTGACACCAGAGACGTCGACTCGATTCGAGCCGGAACATCCGCCACCGCCCAACGATCACCAGATGTTGACAGCCCCGCACAGAGCCCGAAAACGGGCAACCATCCACTGGACACCGAATGGACGCCACCGATCGGAGCGAGATATCTCGCGCCCAGCGGACGAACCTGGACCGTTCGATCGATCACCCCGCGAGGTCGTCGGGCAGTCATCACCTACGACGCACCAGACGGCGAACGTGGCGCAGTCGTCGATTTCACGGCCATCTCCAAAATGATCGCTCTCGACCCCGCCCCGACCAGGCGACCAGTCGTGAACACGACTCGACGGCCGGTTCAGGTGGCCGGGAAGACGGCAAGCGTCGAGATGCTCTCCGACACCACCAATGCGCGCCCGTAACCCGACGCCATCGCCGAGCACCCCTGCACTCCGCGCCGCCGTCGGGCCAGACACTGGGCGCGAGTGGTGCGATTGACAGTGGCTCCTCCCACGTCGCTATCCAAGAGTTTGGGAGATACCCACGCACCTCGACGACACCCGCACCCGACTCACCGCAGCGGAACAACTCCTCAAGCGCCGACAGCATGACGCCGCGCCACTCCTCGACGCTCGCGACGACGCTCGTCAGAGAACCCGAGATCGAACGACGAGGCATGGATCTCGGCATCGACC
>JANNNB010000142.1:0-6987 GCA_031398325.1 Actinomycetes bacterium | reverse complement strand
ACGCCGGGCGCGGGTGCGGGCACGGGTGCCGACGTCGGTGCGACCTCCGGATCTGGTTCGGGGTCGGGTACGAACGTCGACGGCACCCGCGGCTCCGGCGGCGGGCCGGGTCAGGATGGTGCGGGCGTCGGGCCGGGCTCGAACCGGCAGCCCGAAGGTGGTGCCGGGGGCAGTGGTAGCCCCGGCGGCGGATCGACAACACCCGCTCCCGCGCCGCCAGCGGGTTCGTCTGGTGGAGGTTCGGCCCCGGCACCCGCCCCAGCTCCCGGGGGCACGTCGTCGAATCCGATCACCGATGGCGGATCTCGGGGGACCGAACCGACGACCACCGGCCTCGGTATCGGCCCGCTCGTCACGTCGGCCGGCGGCAGCGGCGCAGGGACTGCGACGGGCGCGCCGCCGCCACCTACCTCCACGACTGCCACCGATTCGACTTCGATCAGCTTCGAGGACGAGATCGGGGCCCAGTTCACCTCTGATGGCAAGACAACCACGGTGATCGTCCAGGGCCAGCACGGCAACACCACGGGTCCCGTCGTGTTGACCCCAGCGGCTCAGAAGGACCTGGCCGACCGGCAGGCAAAAGCAGACGCGGAGGCGAAGAAGAAGGACGAAGAGGCGAAGAAGAAGGAAGAAGAGGACAAGAAGAAGGAAGAAGAGGACAAGGAGAAGGAGGAAGACGACGAGGACGAGGACGACAGCGACGACAACGACGACGACAGCGACGACAGTGACGACAGCGACGACGGTGACGACGCGGCCGACGACGGAGGCGACGAGCCCGCCGAGGGCGAGTACGTCGATGCGGAGGCAGGTATGGGCGGGGACTTCTCGGGCGGTACGCGGTCGGACTTCATCGGGGTGAGCGGAATGACGCCTGTCGATGTGCGCAACACGAACACGGGGGGCCCGAACGGTCCGGCGACCGGTCCCGATACCACGACGGTGCCGGTGGCCCCAGTTCAGCCGGGCGATGAGACCCCGCAGGAGGAATCCGGCGACGTGCTCGGGTTCGTGCAGCTCGACGTGACGATGCTGCCCGTCGTCGACACGACCGTTCGTCCCGAGCTCTTGGAGAACCTGCCCACGCTCGACCCATCGCAGATCCCGACCGTCGACCCCTACGCCAACGACGGAGCAGCCTTCGAAGCTGGCATCGCCGTTCAGGCCGAGGGCTTCGCGACACTCGAGGGCGCCGAACTGTTCGACCAGGGGATCGGCCAACAACTGGACGGTCCGAGCGACTTCGGCGCGGCCCTCGACGCGCCCGACCTCGATGCGCCGGGAATGCTGGGCTTCGATGGTGACGGCGGCGGCGACGGCATGCCCCTCCCCTGAATCCGTTGCGTTCGGGCCTGGTACCAACGCACCAGGTCGATCGGTCAGGTGACTCGGAAGACTTCGTACTCGACGCCCGACTCGGTGAGCTTGCCCTGAGCGACGAAGATCGTCGTGTTGACCCAGGAGTAGCGTTCGTCGCCGGTTTCGATCCGAGGCGTGGTCCGGAAGTACTGGTCGACGAAGTCGGTGGTGCCGTCGCCCATCGTCGCCGCGACGAGCGCGTCGGTCATCTCGAGCACTCCGGTGTAGGTCACGTAGAGCACCGCCCCATCGTCGGTGCGGACCTGCAGGCGGACGTCGATCCGGCCGTACCCGTCGGATCCGATCATCACCCAGTCGGCGCCTGGACCGATGACGGTGCCGTTGATCCGGGCGCCCCTGACCCATCCGCCGTCGACGGGCGCGACCATCCGAGTTCCCATCGGACCAGTCCCGGCAACCAGTGTCGAGCCGAGTTCGGCATGCAGGTCGAATTCGTGGACGAGTTCCATCGGGCAATGCTCGCAGGTCGTACCTCGGTGCCTGGCGTTGAGACGACGGCCTTCAGTCGGTGCGACCGATGGTTTGCAGGACGAGAACGGCGCGACCGGCCTCGGTCGAGGCGTCGCGGTCGATGGTCGCGGTGATCTGCCACTCGTTGGTGGCGTCGGGGTCGTGGAGAATCTGGGTGACCGTGCCGGCTCGATGGTCGTAGCGGAATCGTTCAGGGCTGCGGGCGCCGGCATCGAGGAGTACCTCGTCGTGCTCGTCGTAGTACGCCGCCATCGCTGATCGCACCGCATCGATCGCATCGGGTGAACCGAACGCGTCGTAGCCGCGCCTGGCGGCGACCCGCTGCACCCAGTCGAACATCTGGTTGCGGACCATCACACGGAACGCCCGCTCGTCGTCGACGACGCTGACGTCGCCGGTCGGGCGGACCGGATCGGTCACGAGTGGGTCGTCGCCGGTCGGGTTCAGCAGGCGTTCCCACTCGTCGATCAGGCTGGAGTCGACCTGGCGGACGACGGCTCCCAGCCATGCGATCAGGTCGTCGATCTCGTGGGTGCGGGCGTCCTCGGGAATGTTCTGCATCAGGCCCTTGTAGACATCGGACAGGTACCGCAGCAGCACGCCCTCTGACCGCTTGAGCCCGTACTGGTTCACGTACTCGGTGAACGTCATCACCCGCTCGAACAGGTCGCGCACGATCGACTTCGGTCGCACGGTGTCGCCGCCGACCCACGGATGCTTCGCTCGGAACTCGTTGAAGCTGTTGTACAGCCAGTCCTTGTTGGGCTTGGGCGCCTCGATTGCGTTGAGCCGTTCGATCCGCTCCTCGTACTCGACGCCCGCCGCCTTCATCTCTGCCATCAGCTCGGTCTTGGCGAGGTCGGTCTGGGCGGCGATGATCACGCCGGGGCTCTCCTGGACCGACTCGATGATCGTCAGCACGTCGAGCGCATACAGCTCCTCGAGACCTTCCGGACGGGGCGGGAGCTGATCGATCGCTTCGAGCGCCCAGAGCGACAACGGCTGGTGGAGGGCGAACTCGTCCTGGAGGTCGAAGTTCACGCGCACGCGTCGGCCGAACTCGTCGGGCGGGTCCGGGAACTCGAGCAGGTCGGCCTCGACGAGAGAGCGGTAGATGGCGATCGCCCGCAGGATGTGACCACGTTGGCGCTTGCGGGTCTCGTGGTTGTCCACCATCACCCGGCGGACCGACGAGCACCCGTCGAGAGCGGTCCCGTCGCGTGCGACCATCAGGGGTCGATCCAGGAGGCTCATCACCATCTGGTGGTTGACCTGGAAATGCGACCGCAACTGTTCGGGTTGACCGTTGACCAGCTTGTCGAAGGTGTCCTGGCTCCAGTGCGCGTAGCCGCGCTCCGGCGGCTTCTTCTTCACGCTCTTCTTCCCGGTCGCCGCGTTCTTCTCGTCGCTGCGCAGGTTCTCGACGACGTGCGGCGGTGCCTGCACCCACACGTCGCCGCGGTCGTCGTATCCCTTCCGCCCGGCGCGCCCGGCGATCTGCTGGAAGTCGCGCACGGTCAGGATCCGCACGGACGTGCCGTCGTACTTGCACAACTGGGTGAACAGCACCGAGCGGATCGGCACGTTGATGCCGACGCCGAGTGTGTCGGTGCCGCAGATGATCTTGAGGAGCCCGTCCTGCGCGAGCTTCTCGACGAGCAATCGGTACTTCGGCAGAAGACCTGCATGGTGGACGCCGATGCCGGCAGTGATGAAGCGCCGGAGATCCTTGCCGATCGGCGTGTCGAAGCGGAACCCGTGGAGGGCTTCCTTGAGCGTGGCCTTCTCGGTCTTGCTGAGCGGGTCGAGGGCGAGGTAGTTCTGCGCCGCTTCGGTCGCGTCCTTCTGGGTGAAGTGCACGATGTAGATCGGCGCCTTGCCGCCTTCGAGCAGCTGCTCGACGCTGGCGTGGAGTGTCGAGGTGCGGTACTCGAAGTGGAGTGGCACCGGCCGTTGGATCGATGTGACGACGCTGGTGTCGCGGCCCGTTCGTGCGGTGAGATCGTCACGGAAGAACGAGACGTTTCCGAGCGTGGCCGACATCAGCAGGAACTGGGTGTGCGGGAGCTGGAGGAGCGGCACCTGCCACGCCCACCCACGTTGGGGGTCGCCGTAGTAGTGGAACTCGTCGACGATGGCGACGTCGACCGGCGTCGCCGGACCGTCGCGCAGCGCCCAGTTGGCGAGGATCTCGGCGGTGCAGCAGATGATCGGCGCATCGGCGTTGACGGACGCGTCGCCGGTGATCATCCCGACGCGATCCGACCCGAACTCGCGGCACAACGCGAAGAACTTCTCGCTGACCAGTGCCTTGATGGGGGCGGTGTAGACGCTGCGCTTGCCTTCCGACAGGGCAGCGAAGTGGGCGGCGGTGGCAACGAGCGACTTGCCCGAGCCCGTCGGCGTGTTGAGGATCACGTGGTTGCCGACGAGTATCTCGAAGATCGCCTCCTCCTGCGCCGGATACAGGTCGAGACCGATCTCCGCGGCGTAGGCGTTGAACCCGTCGAGCACCGCGCCGGCGTCGTGCGAGTCGGCGGTCCGGGTCGGCAGGTGCCGGATCAGCGGCGGCACGGAGCTGATCGAGGACACGGTGCGAGGGTATGCCGTCGGTTACTCGACGAGCGCCCAGACGGCGTAGAGCGGATCGCCCCGCACACCGGGGTTCCGGAGCTCGACGACCGGTTCGCCGAACGCCGGGGTCGAGGCGAAGTAGGCGTGCACGATCGAGCACCTTCCACGGTCGTCCGTCGACAGCCACCCGCGGATCGCCTTCGAAGGGAAGCATCGGTTGGAGAACGTGCACACGAACACACCGCCCGGGCGCAGGACGCGGGCGGCCTCGGCGAACACCTCGAGGGGTCGGGTGAGGTAGTCGACCGACACACAGCACGTCACGGCGTCGAAGGCGGCGTCGTCGAACGGCAGCGCCGGATCGACGTTCAGGTTGCGCACGACCCACGAGCTCGCCGCCGTGTTGGCCGCCAACTCCGTTGCGTTCATGCCGAGCGCGACGAGTCGGGCCGGCGGCGGGTCGAAGTGGGAGATCCACGACGAGCACAGGTCGAGCACCTCGCCGTCGAGCCCGAGCTCGCGGTAGAGGGCCGACACGGCAGCGATCGCCCCTGGATCGATGTGGGTGACGAGCCGTTCGGGTTCGTAGAACCGCTCGTCGGCGGTCTCGTCGCTCCGATCGAAGAAGTGCGGCGGGAAGATCGGCGCGGATGGCTCGTGTTCGGTGTCGCGCTGGCTCATCCGTCGAGCCCGGCGAGGGCGCGGAACTCTTCCGTCGAGTTGGTGTTCGGGAACTCGACGTCCGGTTCGGGCACGTTCAGCGCCGCGCACAGCGGCCCCCAGCCGTCGCCCGGCTGGTACTCGAAGAGACGTTCTGGTGCGATCGCTTCGCGCACCGCCAGGTTGTGGGCTTCGTACGCCGCGATCACGGCGTCGCGGTTGCGCCTGTTCGGCGTGAGACGGTCGAACATCGCCAGGGCCATGTCGTGTCGCGGGCGGCTGGCTTCGTCGGTCGGTTCGCGCTTGGTCGCGGCGAGGATCGTTGCGTCGGCGCTCTCGAACCATTTCTCGGCCGACGAGCGGGTCGACAGGAGCACCGGAACGTCGGGGAAGGCATCGGCCAGCTCGCGCCACACGGCAGCGCCCGGGAAGTCGACGATCGCCTCGTAGCCGGCGAGGAACGTCGTCCAGTCGGGCTGCTCGCCGAGCATGGCTGCGTGCCAGACGGGAACCTCGTCGGGATGGACCATCACCTCGAGCATGTGGTGGCACGTCCCGCCGAGCAACTGCTCGATCGCCAACTTGAGCGACAGCGTGCCGGTGCGTCCGAGTCCGGCCCCGATGAGTCGAATCGTCATCCCGTCAGTGTTGCCGATCACGCGACGGCGCTTCGTCCAGTCTGTGCGTCGTGGTTCCCGCTTCCCGGGACTGAAGGCCCACAGGCGCCCAGATCCTTTCGTCGACGCTGGGCCGAACGGTCGACCTCGATCTGTCTGTGCGTCGTGGTTGCCGCTTTCCGGGACCGGAGGCGCACAGTCTTCGAGATCCTCTCGTTCACGCTGGGCCGAGCGGTCGACCTCGATCTGTCTGTGCGTCGTGGTTCCCGCTATCCGGGACTGCATGCGCACAGACCGACCGGAGTGGCGTGAACGGAGGTCAGCCGCGGACGCCAACGGTCTGGATCTCGTCGACGTCGTAGTCGATGGTCACCGAGCGTTCGAGCGGCGGGATCTCGCCCGGACCCTCGGACGATGTGTAGGGCAACGTCCAGGTGGTCGTGATCGTGAGTCGGTACGGCTGGTCCTCCGGCGACGATCGCAGGTACGTGTAGCCGCACGTCGGCGACGGTTCGATCACGTCGAGGTCGGGATGGATGTCTTCGATCGGGACCCCGTACGTCGCGCAGGTGACGGTGTCGCCATTGCCGAGGTCGAATGTGGTCGACGACAGCGTCGGGGCGACGGTGATCCACGTCGCCGGCCCCGCCTGCGCGCTGATGGCGCCCAGTGTCTGCGGTTCGACGGCGAGCCACATCCCCAGGTTCACGATCCCGTTGGCCTCGGGCGTCGGACTGATCGACGGGACGGGCAGCTGAAGTTGTCCGCTGACCTCGTCGGTGATGCCAGGGATCAGATCGCCGACGCCGACACCGATGGGCACGTACCGCAAGGCGGCGCCCCGGTCGGTGCATGCCACGGAGTAGAGCCGATGCTCGCGCCCGTTGATGATCCGGATCGCCGGCTCGGCAGCCTCCTCCGGCGTCAGCCCGGCCCCGGTCGCGCCGATCCCGACGACGTCCCCCCGCGTGAGCGCCTTCCAACTACACCGCGGCACCGAGTCCCCCCGAACGAACGTGTACACCGGAGCCGTAGAAGCCGAAACCGTCACGGTCCCCGAACCTGGGTTCGTCTGCCCATCAATGCTTGCCGCACCTGCGCTGTACGTGCCTGCCGCAAAGCAAAGGGCGGTGGCCAACCCCGCCCCGATGGCTCTGCCTACTCGCATGTGGACGCGCCCTCGGACGACTCGAGGATGTCGCCGTCGCCTCGGCTCACCCAGATTCCGTCTGCCTGTGTGAACACAACTTCGCTTGTAGTCCTGATGATCTGGTCGTTCACG
>JANNNB010000158.1:0-2337 GCA_031398325.1 Actinomycetes bacterium | reverse complement strand
GGTCGAGCCCAGGTCCTCGACGAAGTACTCGTTGTCGCGGCGGAAGATCCGGGCGTGAAGTTGTGACGCGAACGTGTCGTCGAGGCTCACCGCGCACCCTTCGGCGCGACCGACCGTCATCTCGTCGGCGACGGGATACGTCGCCACGATCTCATGTCACTACTTCATGTCACGATGACGTCGACTCCGCGGGCCCGCAGGGCCTCGACATCGTCAGGATTGGCAGCGCCGTCGGTGATGACGACATCCACATCGTCGATCTCACACACCGTCGCCAGTGCTCGGGTCCCGAGCTTGGTCGAATCGGCCAGCACGACGCAGCGTTGCGACACCGCGATCATCGCCCGCTTGATGTCGGCCTCCGGCAGGTTGATGTTGGTCACGCCTCCGTCGAGGTCGATCCCGTTACAGCCGAGGAACACGGTGTCGACACTCAAGCCCTTGAGCATCGATCCGGCGAGAGGGTCGACGAGCGAGTGCTGCTTCGGGCGCAGCGTGCCTCCCGTGACCACGATCGACAGACGCGGGTGCGCTGCTTCGAGCGTGAGAGCGATCGACAGACCGTTGGTGATGACGGTGACGTCAGTGAGCGTGGTGCGGGCCACCAGCGCTGACGCCATCGCCGCCGTGGTGGTGCCGACGTCGAGCACAATCGACTCGCCAGGGCTGACCAATGCAGCTGCCGCGTGGCCGATCGCCCGCTTCTCGACTGCGTGCTGCGATGCGACCTC
This sequence comes from Actinomycetes bacterium, assembly GCA_031398325.1. Lineage (GTDB taxonomy): Bacteria > Actinomycetota > Acidimicrobiia > Acidimicrobiales > Ilumatobacteraceae > Sva-07. The sequence goes on along the minus strand of JANNNB010000158.1, from coordinate 1,606 downwards.
TTCGAACGAGCGCTCACCGCGAGCACGGTCGATCGGCATGGCACCACCATGCACACGCTGCGCGAGGTGACGCTCCTCGAGTGCTTGCAGATCGTTACGAGCCGTGACCGTACTCACCCCGAATCGAGCCGAGAGCTCACGGACCCGAACGAAGCCGCGTTGTTCGAGCAATTCGTGGGCGAGCTGCTGGCGGACCTCGGCCGGGAGATTCGCTTCATCGTGAAGCGTTCCCACACCGTTGATCGCCGCCCCCCTCAGAGCGGAACCGTTTTCGTTCACTTTCGATATCTTGCGTCTACTTCGCCCTACTTGTCAAGTCTGTCCATTTCGGGCACGATGGCGGTGTGAGTGCTCCAACAGATCTCGACGACTACGAATTCGACCTGCGGGGGTACCTCGTCGTCCGCAACGCGCTGTCGATGGCCGAAGTCGACGAACTCAATGCCGCCTACAACCGCTTCCCCGACCTCGGCCATGGCGAGTGGTACGGCAACGCCCAACGACGCGACTACACGCTCGATACCGGGTTCGAACTGCACAACGTACTGGACTGCGGCGATCCGACCTTCGACCTGCTGATCGACCATCCGGCATGGGTCGACCACGCCCGCCGATATGCGGGTGAGGCGGGAACGTACGTGCAGGGGATCACCATCGACGAGCACATCGCCACGATCCGCGAGGCCGGCGGCCACCATCCGGTGCATTCCGGCGGTCACGACACGTCGATTCGCACTCAGTTCGCCTTTCGAAACGGAAAGTTCCGCTGTGGCCAGTTGAACGTTCTCGTGGCGCTCACCGACATCGGGCCGGGCGACGGCGCAACGATGATCGTGCCCGGCAGCCACAAGTCGAATTTCCCGCACCCACTGGCCGGCGACTACGCCCGGGGTGATCGAATGGACACACTCCCCCACGCCGTCGAGATCCACGCACAGGCCGGCGACGCGTTGCTGTTCGTCGATGCCTGCATGCACGGTGGAAGCAGCCGGACCACGCCCGGTGAACGGCGCGTCGTCATCCTGCGATACGGGCCCCCGTGGGCGCGTCCCCGATTCGGCTACGCGAAGTCACCCGAGTTCCTCGAGCGACTCACTCCCGAGCGCCGTCGCATCATGGACCCGATCCCAACCATGCACACCGGTGACTCCGGGGTCCCGCTCGACCTCCACTCGACCTACACCGCCGACTAACAAAAGGGGTCTGACCCCTGTTGTTGGTCTTCACAACAGGGGTCAGACCCCTTTTGTTACGACGGGCGCGTGGGGGTGAAGGTGACGGGGAGGTGCTTGATGCCGGTGACCAGGGGGATGCCCTCTGATGCGAGGGGAACTGCGGCGCCGGTCACCTCGAGATCGGGGAGCCGCTTGAACAGCTCGCGGAAGATGATCGCCACCTCACGCCGGGCCAGGTTGGCCCCGAGGCAGAAGTGCGGGCCGGGCCCGCCGAAACCCACGTGCGGGTTGGGCTGGCGGCGAACGTCGAAGCGCTCCGGGTCGTCGAACACCCGCGGGTCACGGTTGGCGGCGCCATAGAACATCACGAACTTGTCGCCCTCGTGGAAGTCCTGGCCGGCCAGCGACACGTCTCCCGTGGCAGTGCGGCG
>JANNNB010000082.1:0-15097 GCA_031398325.1 Actinomycetes bacterium | reverse complement strand
CGACACGGCATCTTCGATGCGGTGCTTCTTCTCCTTGAGTTCGACCTCGGTCGCCGCGCCGACCTTCAGGACAGCGACACCGCCCGTCAGCTTGGCGAGGCGCTCCTGGAGCTTCTCGCGGTCGTAGTCGGAGTCGGTGTTCTCGATCTCGGCCTTGATCTGGTTGATCCGCCCGGCGATCGCGTCCTTGTCGCCGCCACCTTCGACGATGGTGGTCTCGTCCTTGGTGATGACGACGCTCTTCGCGGAGCCGAGCAGGTCGAGCGTGACGTTCTCGAGCTTGAGCCCGATCTCTTCGCTGATGACCTGACCACCCGTGATGGTGGCGAGGTCCTGCAGCATCGCCTTGCGGCGCTCGCCGAAGCCGGGCGCCTTGACGGCAGCCGACTTGAACGTGCCGCGGATCTTGTTCACGACGAGCGTGGCGAGGGCTTCGCCGTCGACGTCTTCGGAGATGATGACGAGCCCGCGGCCCGTCTGCATGACGGTTTCGAGCACCGGCACGAGGTCACGGATCGACGAGATCTTCGACGAGACGAACAACAGGTACGGGTCGTCGAACGTGGCTTCCATGCGCTCGGTGTCGGTCACCATGTACGGCGAGAGGTAGCCCTTGTCGAAGCGCATGCCCTCGACGAGGTCCATCTCCATGCCGAAGGTCTGACCTTCTTCGACCGTGATCACACCGTCTTTGCCGACCTTGTCGATGGCGGCCGAGATCATCTCGCCGATCTCGGGATCGGCGGACGAGATGGAGGCGACCTGGGCGATCTGCTCCTTCGAGTCGACCTCGATCGAAGCGGACTTGATGAAGTCGACCGCGGCGATGACGCCGGCTTCGATGCCGCGCTTCAGACCCATCGGGTTGGCGCCGGCGGCGAGGTTGCGCAGACCGTGGTGGACCATCGTCCAGGCCAGCACGGTGGCTGTCGTCGTGCCGTCACCGGCGACGTCATCGGTCTTCTTCGCGACTTCCTTGACCAGTGCGGCGCCGATGCGCTCGTAGGGGTCCTTCAGCTCGATGTCCTTGGCGATCGACACGCCGTCGTTCGTGATCGTGGGTGAACCCCACTTCTTGTCGAGGACGACATTGCGACCTCGGGGTCCGAGCGTGACGCGCACTGCGTCAGCAAGCTGGTTCATTCCTGATTCGAGTGCTCGACGAGCCTCGGAATCGAATGCGATCATCTTCGCCATCTGGGAGTCCTCCGTTGGACGTTCGCGACGTGGTTGGTGTGCAACCCTCCCGATGCGGGCTGGTTGCCGTGATCGGCAGCGACACGTCGTCGCTGCCGTTTAGCACTCTACGGCAGCGAGTGCTAACGCCGCAACCGTGGGGACCTGTCGGTCAGGCGGGTGTTCCGTGGCGCCCGGCACCGGATGCGAAGCGTCGGGCGCCTTCGACCGTCTCACCCGAGGCGATGGTCGCCCAGCCGAGCTCCACCTCGCGGGCCAACGCGTCGCCGAGCGGGAGCCCGGCCTGGTCGAGGGCCGACCGTCGATCGGAACGCATGCAGATCTGCGGCAACGCAGCGAGCTCGACTGCCAGCTCGCGTGCCGCGCGTAACGCCTCGCCGTGCGCCACGATGCGATTGACGAGCCCGATGCGCTCGGCCTCGGCCCCGTCGATCCCGCGACCGGTCAGGATCAGGTCGTTGGCGCGCGAGTGACCGATCAAGCGCGGCAACCGGATCGTGCCGCCGTCGATGAGCGGTACGCCCCACCGACGGCAGTAGACACCGAACGTCGCGTCGGCGGCCGCCACCCGGAGATCGGCCCAGCACGCCAGCTCGAGGCCTCCTGCCACGGCGAAGCCTTCGACGGCGGCGATCACGGGCTTGTCGAGCAACAGGCGCGTCGGCCCCATCGGGCCGATCGACCCGATGATGGTCTCGGCGGGCTCCGTTCCGACGTGGTTGCCGCGTCCGGCACTGATCGCCCCGAGGTCGGCGCCGGCACAGAACGTGCCGTCGGCGCCGGTCAGGATCGCGACGGACAGCGCGTCGTCGTCGTCGAATTCGACGAAGGCGTCGTAGAGGAGGCGAGCGGTCGGACCGTCGACCGCGTTGCGGACGTCGGGACGCTCGATGGTGACGACCCGCACGCCGCCGTCGTCATGGACCGAAACTGTCACGACGCCTCCCCTCGTACGAGGTCAGCCGCCGGCGACGGCGGGGATGATCGACACGGTGATCCCGTCACCGACCTTCGTGTCGAGCCCGTCGAGGTATCGGACATCGTCATCGTCGACGAAGATGTTCACGAACTTGCGCAGTGCGCCGTCTTCGTCGAGCAGGCGCTCGCCCAACCCCGGATGCGCTGCTTCGAGCGCTGCGATCACGTCGGAGAGCGTGCCGGTCTCGACGGAGACCTGCTTCTCACCGCCGGTGAGGGGGCGCATCGTGGTGGGGATTCGAACGGTCACGGCCATGGACGTCACGCTACCGGGCCCAATTCCCTACCAGACAGGTCGGGATTCACGCACCTCCACCCATTCACCCACCCATGACATCCACGGACGACGACCACGGTCGGAGGGTGCACCGCTAACGTGCGCCGCGTGCGGATCCACAAGGTCGTCGCTGCTCCCGACAAGTTCAAGGGCACGGCAACAGCGCGCGAAGTCGCAGCGGCAATCGGGCACGCCTGCTGGGAACTGGGCATCGAGTGCATCGAGGTGCCGATGGCCGACGGTGGCGACGGCATCCTCGAGGCACTCGGCGGAGCGAACCGGACCTCGGTCGTGACCGGACCGCTCGGTGATCCCGTTGAAGCGCAATGGCGCCTCGCCAAGGGGACCGCCGTGATCGAGATGGCACGGGCGAGTGGCCTGGCCCTGATCGGTGGCGCATCGGCCAACTCGGCGCTCGACGCCACCACGTCGGGCACCGGTGAGCTCATCGACAACGCGCTCGATGCCGGAGCTCGTCGCATCATCGTGGGACTGGGTGGTTCGGCCACCACCGACGGGGGTTTCGGAGCGATACGGGCAATCACGGCCACCGCCCGACTCAAGCAGGTCGAACTGCTCGTCGCGTGCGACGTCACCACCGTCTTCACCGACGCGGCCGCGGTGTTCGGACCGCAGAAGGGAGCGTCACCGGCCGAGGTGAAGATGCTGACGCGACGGCTCGAACGCCTCGCTCAGATGTTCCGCGATGAATTCGGCATCGACGTGACCGCGATCGCCGGTGGCGGCGCTGCCGGCGGGCTCGGTGGAGCGCTCGCCGCACTCGGCGGTCGGCTCGTGCCCGGCTTCGAACTCGTCGCCGACGAGCTCGACCTGTACGACCATCTGGACGGGGCCGATCTCGTGATCACCGGCGAGGGGCGACTCGACGCCACCAGCTTCTCCGGCAAGGTCGTGGGTGGGATCGTCGGCCTCGCCACGGAGGCGGGAATCCCGGTGGCCGCCATCGTCGGTTCGGCCGATCCGACACTGTCGACTGCAGAGATCGGAACCCTCGAGGTCGAGTCGCTCACCGAATGCTGTGGTGAGGCCGAGGCATTTGCGGCCCCCAAGCAGTGCATCGAGCGCGCAGCCGCATCGCTGCTGACGGGCCTCCTCGACCGATGATCGGGTGACCGTCGGGTCGATCAGCCGGCGACGGTCGTCGTGGTTTCGGTGCCGGCAACGGCGGGTGCCGTGCCGGTCGCCGGTGTGTCCGCCGTCGCAGGAGCGGACATTTCTTCGACGGTCTTGTCCGCTTGGGCCGTGCCGAGCATCACCACGACTCCCGACCCGTTGAGCGCGGCGCCGTCGATCGGCACCGGCGTCGGCACGGGCGCCACCTCGATCCCGCCCATCGTGCGGGCGACCGACTCGGCAACGGCCTGCGCGGCGACGACCGCCGGGTCGTAGTAGACGATCGACACCTCGAGTTGTGTCGTGGCGTTGGTCGCCTCGGCCATCGTGAAACCGACGGTGGCGAGCGTGGTGCTCATACGTCCGGCCGAGCCCGGCACCCCGCTCGCGTTGGCGACGACAACCGTGGCGCCCTCGGTCACGATGGGCGGGATGGTCGTCGTTTCCACGACGGTCGTGGTCGTCAGTGCGAGATCGATCGTCGTGGTCGTGGTTTCGTCGACGTCGGACACGTCACCGATCGCCGAACTCGCTCCATCGTTGTCGTCGGTGATGTTCCGAAGGATCAGGAAGCCAGCGACGACGGCCACGACTGCGAGCACGATGCTCAGCGTCGAGCCGACCGGCGATCCACCGATGCCCTGCCGTGGGGATCGGCGCGGCTGGCCTCCGCCCGCTCCCGAACCCGAGGTGACCGGATCGTCGTTGCTCATCGCTGCGCTCCCTCTGCTGCACGTTCCGACGACCCGTCGAGTCGCGCCTTGCGGGCCCGAAGACGGAACCGCTTGAGCCGACGCACCACGAGCGGGTCGTGGTCCATCGCGGCAGGGTCGTCGAGCACGGTGGTCAGTTCCGCATGGTATTCCTCGGGCGAACACTGAAAACGCGCCCGGATGACCTGGTCACGCGGTTCGTCGATGTTCCACCAGGCGCGCTCGAAGTCGAGCATGGCGGCGGAGCGTTCGCTGAGCATTACCGACAGGTTGGCCGCTGGAGCAGGGCGAATACAAGCACCCCACCACATTTCACGGTGAGCGGTCGCTTCCCCGCAACCTCCTCACCCGCGAGCGCGTTCGCCCTGGCGATATGGTCGCGGGTCGTGTCCCTGCCCGTCGCGCCGCGTCCGTTCATCATCGGTGTCGCCGGTGGCAGCAGTTCGGGCAAGACAACGATCTCCGAACGCCTCGTCGAGATGACCGGCCCCACCCACGTGTCGCTCATCGAACTCGACTCCTATTACCTCGATCGCAGCGATCAACCGCCCGAAGCCAGGCGGTCGATCAACTACGACCACCCGGATGCCTTCGACTGGCCGTTGCTGAACGACCACCTGGCGGCGCTCGCAAACGGTGCGTCGGTGCCCGTGCCGGTCTACGACTACGCGACCGACAATCGCAGCGGCGACGTGCGCATCGTCGAGCCGTCGCGCATCGTGGTCGTCGACGGGATCCTCGTGCTGTGGGATCGCGCCCTGCGCGACCGGTTCGATCTCAAGATCTTCGTCGACACAGCGGCCGACGTGCGGCTGATCCGTCGACTTCGTCGAGATGCGGCCGAGCGAGGCCGGTCGGCAGACAGCGTGATCGACCAGTACCTGACGACGGTCAAGCCGGCACACGAACGGTTCATCGAGCCGAGCAAGCGACACGCCGATGTGATCATCCCCGAGGGTGGGTTGAATCGGCCGGCGCTCGACGTCCTGCTCGCGCGGGTGCGGGAGATCACCGTCGACCAGAACTGACCCTGGCGGTCACCCCGATCCGAGGGCGGCGGCCAGTTCCGATCGGGCACGGCCGTTCCACACTCGTCCGATCGGGTCGTCATCGGTGCGGACGCGAACCGTGTCCGCGACGAGGGGGATCCAACCCTGGTCGCCGATGAGTGCGTGATACGGGAACTGGTCGCCGTCGCCTGCCACCAGGAAGAACACACCGCTGTCGCCAGGAGCGAGTGCGCGCAGGCCGTTCACCACCAGCGGTGTTCCGTCGAGCAGCGCCGACTCCTGCTCGACGACGAGTTGGTCTCCCGCTCCCAGGTCGCCGGCGTGGACGACAGCAACTTCCAGCTCGGCGAGTTGTGTGCGGATCCCCGCAGCCGGGTTCGACGGGTCAGAGATGGCGCGGCCGTCGGTGACGGAAACGACCTCGGCCTCGACGACGACATCGCTCATCGCCACGAGTTCGTCGAGCGTCTCCGCCACCGGCCCCGTCGCCGTGACGGCCACGGGCTCCGGCGCGCCGTCGTCGCGCAGCCACCACGCCGTCGCCCCGGCCACGACCGCGAGCACGGCCAGAACCGGCACGATCGACCGCCATCGAACCCGACGGGACGGGTTACTGGCCTCCTTGTCGGGCATCTCGGTACCGGTCATCTCACGTCATCTCACGGCAGGGTCGAGCGGCAGGACGTACTCGGCGGCCGGGGCGAACCGCGACACGGTGGAGAGGTCGACCGACGGATCGATCCATCGCTGACGCGGTCGCCCGTTGAACGCCACCCACGAGTCGGCACGAACCTCGACGTCGACGACGCCCCGAGCGGCGAAGTCGTTCGCCACGAGGTGCGCCGTCGCCAGCGCCAGGTCGGGACGAGATGACGCCTGCGCCATCTGCCATTCGGTCAACACCGACCCCGGATCGACGCGCCAGGTGTGGCCGGTCGCCGGATCGGTGACTTCGAACTCGAGGAAGCCGGCTCGCTCGGTGAGCATCACGCGCCACGACAGGTAGTACCCGTCGTCGTTGAAGCGCACATTCCCCTCGGCCCAGTAGTGGCGAATCGGAAGGACCACATTGAGCGCCAAGAGGGCGAGCAGCACGACCACCGTCTTGCGACCGACCGTACGACCGACCGTACGACCGACCGTACGACCGACCGTACGACCGTCCGTACGACCGACCGAGACCGGTCCCGGCTCGGCCACCGGCGTTCGGCCGACGCGGCGTCGAAGCTGGGAGGGCCAGTCCGGATCGAAGAAGATCGGTGTGCACGCGATCATCACCCACGGGAACACCCCGATCTGGAACAGCGTCGCAGTCGCGACATGAAACACGACCACCGCCGCATAGGCGACGGGGCGCGACCGTCGCCACAGCATCCAACCCACGATCGTGAGGTCGAAGAACGCGCCTGCCCAGCTGAACAGGAGCCCGACACCGGGGTCATCGAGCCAACGGCCGAACACGGCACGATCCGTCCGGGCCGCCAGCCACGTGGTCATCGGTTCGGCCTCGAGCAACCAGTCGGCGTTGATCTTCGCGATACCGGCGAAGACGTAGACGACAGCGATCTGGCCCCGTAACGCCCACACCGTCAGGGCGGGCACGGTCGACGATCCCCCGCTGGTGCGGGAGGGCCCGGGGAGGACGGCGAGCAGGATCGCCGCCAGCGTCACGAACCAGTAGTGGTTGAGGTACAGCGCAGCGTCGATCAGCTCGACGTATGCGAAGCCGACGGCGAACAGCGCGGCCGCGAGTCTCGGCCGGAACCCGACGGCTATCGCGACACCGAGAAGGGCGAGTGCGGCGACATGTGCGTACATGAACGGCCCGGGCAGTGGCCGAACCCAGCCGAACCCGGGGTACGTGAGATGGTGCGCCGGCGCGAGATACAGCTCGTGGACCCAGCCGCGGGCGAGGAAGCGCACCGAGCTGAACGCGACGAGCGAGCCGAACGCGATGCGGAACGCGATGGTCGACGAGGCCGAAACCGGCCGGGTGAGCGACTCGCCGACCGAACCGCGACCGCGGCGCCGCCCGACCGATTCGACCGGCCGAGCCGTCGGGGTCCCGACGTCGAACGTCATCGCATCGGATTCGCGCTCATCCGTCGCCGTCTGCGTCGGAGAAGTTCACGGAGATGCCAAGCTCGCTGACGACCTCGGTCACGATCGTTCGTTCCAGGGCCATCACATCGGCCGCGTCGAACTCGGCCGTGAGCTGGTCGACCGTCGAGTCGGCGAGCAGCGGTGCCAGCCCGACGAACTGGTCGCCGTCACCGAGCAGCACCCAGCGCGCCCCGGCGAGCCGTGCGTCCGCACCGGGGGCGTCGGGCTCCTCGCCGGCCATCTCGATCGATCGCAGTGCGCCGCTCACGATGTCGCGCAACGAATCGTTCGCCTGCTCGTCACTTCCGGCGAGCGTCGGTCCGAACGAGGCCCATTCGTCTGCGAGTGCCGCGCCCTCCTCGACGACGAGTGCGGCGGCGCCCGCGGCGTAGGCGCACGCCCGATCCGACGCCTCGCCGACCGCGAGATGTCCCACCGCACCGAGACCGCGCTGATCGGCCCCAGCGAGATCTCGCAACGATGTCGCATCGACGGGCTCGTCGCCCGCGACCAACTCGTCGATGTCGTCGCTGTTCGTGCGGGGGTCGACGATGAACACGGATCGACGGTCGTCGACGGGGCCGAACCAGAACGGCGCCAACTCCAACCACTCGCCCCGTACGGCCGCCACCTGACTGATCAGCGCGTCGGCCGATGCGCCGCCGCACCAGCCGTCGACCGTGCCACTCAGCGTCTCGGCTGCGACGTCGAACTCGGTGAATCGAGCCGCCACGGCCTCGTCGGTCATCGATGCCACCACGTCGGCCCGCGTCGGCGCATCGTCACCTCCGCACGACGCCATTGCCCCCACCAGCCCCGCCGCCATCGCCACGAGCCCGGCACGTCTCCACATCACGTTCATTCGAATCTCCTCATCACGTCGTTCGGATCCACGCAGCGTCGCCGTGTGTCCGTCACCGACGTCATGGCGATCACAGTGCCTCGAGGAACGCAACGATGGCGGCCCGTACGTCGGCATCGGCACGGCGGAACGCTTCGCGGGACGTCTCGGCTTCGCCGCCGTGCCACAGAATGGCTTCCTCGATCGACCTCGCCCGCCCGTCGTGGAGCAGGAACCGCGCTCCGCCGACCTCCTCGATCAACCCGATGCCCCACAGCGGCGGCGTCCGCCATTCCGAACCGGACGCTTCGAAGTCGGGCCGTCCGTCCGCCAATCCGTCGCCCATGTCGTGCAGCAGCAGATCGGTGTAGGGGTGGATCACCTGGCTGCTGAGTGCGGCGACGTCGGTGTCGCCCGTCGTGAACGTCGTGGTGTGACAGGCCGCGCATCCGAACGATTCGAATGCCTCCGCACCGTCGAGCACCTCCGCGTCGCTCGCGTCACGCATCGCGGGCACGGCCAGTGTCCTCGAATAGAACACGACGCTGCCGAGCCGGTCGTCGGTGACCTCGGGCTCGCCACCGTTCGGCTCGGCGGCGCACACGTCCTGCGCGGGGGTGCACGTCGCGTCGGGGAGCAACGTGGAGGTGATGCCGACGTCGCCGTTGAACGCCCCAGCGCTCTGTGCCTCGACGGTCGCCACGTTGGCCTTCCATCCGAAGCGCCCGAGCTCGACGTCACCGGTTCGAGGCTCCACGACCCGATTCGGCCGTCCGGAGATGCCGTCGCCGTCACGGTCGTCCGCATCGCTCGCCTCGACGATGTCGGTCTCGGGGATCGCTTCGAGCAGCCCCATCCCGATCACTTGCGGCGCGAGGCGTGGCGAGAACATCACGTCGTCGCCGAGCGGCCCGAACGCGAGGGACTCGACGGTGTAGGTGGGCGCGCGCAACGAATAGGGCGTGCCGTCGCCGTACTCACCCGAAACCTCGGTGTACGAAACCACCAGTTCTCCCTCCGGCGGCACGCCGACGTTGGCCCGGTCCTGCAGCTGATCGCCGTACACCGGGTGGGGATCGGGCGCGCCGCCCGTCTCGCCAGCGGGGTCCGGGACGGAGAAGCGCAGCAGCAGGCCCAGGTCGCCGTCGCCAGTCGACGCCGGCGTGCCACGCCCGTCGCGGAGGTGGCACGACGAGCATGCCTGGGCGTTGAACGTGGGGCCCAGCCCGTCACGGGCGTCGGTCGATGCCGGCGCGGTCACCCAGTTCTGGGTGAAGAAGCTGTCGCCGATCTCGAACTCGCGGCGCTCGTCGTTGGTCAGCGTCGGCGCCGGGAAGCTGAATGCGTTGCGGCCCGTAACCTCGCGGGTGGTCTCGCCTCCGAGCGCTCCGGACGGCGGCGGCGGACCATCGGCGCTGCAGCCGGGCGCGAACAGCACGATCGACACGGTCGCGGCGCATGCCGCTGTTCGTCGCCACGATCGAGGCATCAGGTCACGTTGATGGTGAGACCGAGCGCTTCCGCCGCCGACACGATCGCCGGCGTCTGCGCCTCCAGCGCTTCGATACCCGCCAGGATGCTCATACGGCCAGGATCGCTGTCCGGCACGCCATCGCGCAGGTGCTGATCGAACGGCGCAGGAATCGCAGCGACAGCAGCCACGCTCGCGGCGATCTGCTCGCCGAGTTGGGTGGCTAGTTCCGGATCGACCGAGGCGAGGACATCGAGCACGCTCGTGCCGGTCACGCCGCCGGGGTAGCTCGCAGTCACGACCATCTCGATCCCGGTGGCATTGGCCACGAGATCGGCGGTGGTGTTGTCCGAGAAGCACGAGTGCTCGTCCTCCTGCGACCGCTCGCTGTACGCGACGTTCATGCGCTCCCCCGCGAGCTCTCCACGGCTGAGTTCGCCGATGCCGGTCAGGATGTTGGTCATCGCGGCCTCCGGATCGAGGGCGAGGAACTCACTGCGAAAGTTGACCCCGACGGCAGGATCCCACGCGGCGGCGAGCGACTGCAGATGGCCGAGGAGCAGGTCGGAGGCGGTCGCGAGGTAGGCACCGCGGCGGTCGGCGTTCGCCGCATCGACGTAATCGGACGCTGGGCGCGTTCCGGGCCCCTCGTCGGACAGGTCCTGGCCCCACAGCAGGAACTCGATCGCATGCCAGCCGGTGGAGATGTTCGTCTCGCCGCCGCTCTCGTTGAGGGATTCGAGGAGCGCTGCGTCGATCGTCGGATAGCCGGCCGGATCGTTGACGATCCCGGCCTCGGCGTCACCTTCGACGTAGTCGACGTACGCCTCGTCCATCGGCCACGCGTTGATCAGACCTTCGGGGCCGTTCTCCTCGTCGTCGATCGGGCCGCCGTAGAAGCGGAACGCCTCGGTCAGGCCGTAGTCGTCGCGGGCGGCGAGCCACGCGTCCTTCGCAGCCTGCATGGTGAGATCGGTCGGGTCGGCGATGAACGCATCGATCGCCGCGTCCATCGCCGTTGCCGACTCGACGGTCGCGGCGTAGGAAGCGAAGACGCCGTCGGCGTACGTCGCCACCGCTGCCGGGATCGACACGTCGGCGGAGCTGCCCGCCGCGTCGGTGGACGAGGGGTCGGTGGACGACGTGTCGGTGGCGTCGCTGCCGTCGCTGTCCCCACACGATGCGAGCCCGACCACCGCCACGCAACCGATCAACCAGAGAGCGAGAGGTCTGCGAGAAGCGATCACGAGTGGCGACTATAAGCCGACTTACCACCAGATGTTCACGTCACTTCTTGACGCCGCATGATAGGTATGCCTAACATCTGCGGATGGCGAGCGCAGCACGTGGGACGTTGCGCCAGCGCGTCCGAGGCTGGAATCGACGAGTAGGCCATGCACGTCGCCGCTCAGCCTCGGACGCACTCGCCCGCCTCACCGGCCTACGACCCCCGCCCCGTCGACAACGAAGGACCCCGAATGACCAATCTCGAATGCCTCCGGCTCAGTACGGCCCTCGTGCACGTCGTGCCGGGTGCCACCCTCCACCTCTCGTGCCACTCCGGACAGGACGTGAACGTGGGTGCTCATCCGACGGCTGACCTCGACGCCTGCGCGCTGCGCAAGGTCGTGATCGCCAGCGCCCGCCGGAACGTCCCCGACTACTCCGAGCTCGTGTGCCACATCACGGTGCGCGGTTCCCTCCAACACATCGGTGGCGGCGTCCACCGACGGGTGGTCGGCGAGGTCGAGCAACGGTGGATCGCGACATTGCTGACGCCGGCGACCGTCGCCGAGCTGCTCGACGATTGTGGGACGAACGGCATTCCCCACGATGCGATGCACGCGTGCCTGAAACCCGACAGCGAGCTCGCGGTGACGTGTGTTGCGATCACCGCGAACGACCCGAAGTTCGACCGCCTGCTCGACGAGGTGGCTGCGCAGGCGATGTCGGCCTTCCTCGTGGAAGAGCTCATGCGCTCGACGCACCAAGACAGCATCCACGGCGCCCCGGTGCGCCGCCACGAGGAAGGAACACAACGATGAACCGGTCGTCCGTTCGTTCGATGATCATCACGGCCACGCTCATCCTCACAGCAGTGGCATGCGGCTCCGACGAGTCATCGAGGTCCGGTTCCGCAGTGCCCGCCCCGGTCGCTGACAGCGTCGCTGCCACCGATGGTGACACGACCGCTGGGCCGACATCCACCGCAGACACTTCCGTTCCCGCCACCGCAGCATTTCCGGTCACCATCGAGCACAAGTTCGGTGAGACGACCATCGACGCAGAGCCCGAGCGGGTCGTGTCGATCGGGTACAACGAGCACGACTTCCTGTTGGCGCTCGGCGTCGTACCGGTGGCCCTGCGCGACTGGTACGGCGACCAGCCGAACTCCGTGTGGCCGTGGGCCCAGGACGAACTCGGAGATGCGACGCCTGAGGTGTTGCCGTCGACGGAACTCAACTTCGAACAGATCGCAGCGTTGGATCCCGATCTCATCGTCGGGGTCTGGTCGGGCATCACGGTCGAGGACTACGAACTGCTCAGCGCGATCGCACCGACCGTCGCCCAGCCGGACTCCTACGACGACTACGGCACGCCGTGGCAGGAACAGACGATGATCCTCGGCGCCGCGACCGGTCACACCGCCGAGGCCGAAGCCGTCGTCGCCGCCGTCGAGGGGCAGATCATCGAGGCCCGCGAAGCACACCCTGAGTGGGAAGGCCAGACATCGTCGGTCGCCTTCGTGACCGAGGAGGGTCCGGGCGCCTACGCATCCCAGGACGTACGGAGTCGCTTCATGCAGGACCTCGGCTTCGTCATCCCCGAGGTCAACGACAGCGACGACGCGAACTCGTTCTACATGCAACTGAGCGCCGAGGACATCACGGCGCTCGACGTCGACGTGCTGGTCTGGGTGATCGGCACCTCCGAGGCACTCGACGCCATATTGAACCAGCTCCCGACGCGTCAATCGCTGAATGCGTACACCGAGGGACGCGAGATCTTCGCCGACGTCGAGCTGAGCGGAGCGTTCTCCCACTCGAGCCCGTTGAGTCTCGAGTTCGTCCTCGAGCGGATGATTCCCGAGATCGAAGCGGCTGCCGACGGCGACCCGTCGACCCCCGTCCCCTCGGCCGTCGCCGTCGGCGCCGTGATTCCGAGCTAGACCGTCACGCCACTCACTAGCCTCGACACTCCGCCCCTGACGGACCACAGCGAAGGACCAACCATGGACACCATCATCGACACCGAGCACGTGAACCCCGTGCTCAACGAAATCCTTCGGGCCGAGCTGTCGGGCGTCGTCCGGTACACCCACTACTCACTCGTGATCACCGGCCCGAACCGCCTCCCGCTCGTCGATTTCATGCGAGCGCAGGCGGCCGAGTCGCTGCTCCACGCGCAGCAGGTCGGCGAGATCCTGACCGGCCTCGGCGGACACCCCGACCAGGGCATCGCCCCGATCGAGGAATCGCACGACCATTCGATCGAGACGATCCTGCGTGAATCGATCGGCCACGAGCGTCGGGCGCTCGACCTCTACCGCAAGTTGCTCGAACTCACCGCCGGGCACTCGGTCTACCTCGAGGAGTTCTCCCGCAGTCAGATCGGTGCAGAGGAGCTGCACGTCATCGAGATGAACAAGCTCCTGCGCGACTACACGATCGACTGACGACGGTCCGGCAGCTCGATGGGCACGAAACACGCCACGCCGCCGACCGTCGGCCTCTGCACGGGCAAAGACTGCCGGCGGAGCCCCGAGTTCCCCGAGATGAAGTCAGCGTTGTCGCGCTGTGACGTCGTCGAGACCCGATGCCTCGACATCTGCGACGGTCCGGTGCTGATCCTCGACCCCCTGTCCGACGATGCAGTGGTGTTGTCGAAGCTGCGCTCCCCGAAGGACGTTCGCGACGTCCGGCGAGTCCTGCGGGGTCACGTGTCGTTGACGGCCCGTCTCGAGAAGCGGCGCGTGCTGGGTTCGAAGCGACGTTCGGCCCTCCGACGAGCGGCCCGCTCGTTCCGCCGCTGACAGCGCGCGACCACCCGGTATCCCCGTTCGGACCGGCGCGGTCTGAGAAACTTCACGGCTGTGAGCAGCTCGATGCACGTCTACGGAGGCATGGCTCAGCCCGGCGTGCTCGACCGCTGGCCCGCGCCGAGTATCCCGGTCGGACGCGTGACGCTGCCGAAGCCGGTCGCATGGCCGATGCCGAACATCGCGACACGCGTCGAGATGCCACCCCCGGCGATCTGGCGCGCCCCCGACCCGGAGCTCCTGTTGTCGATCACGATCGCGCCGTTGCGATTCCTCCCTGTGAGCTGGGGCCCGCCCGACGTCGTCGAGTCACCCTGGGGTCCGCCCGTGCTCCGCGACACCGACGATGCCGTCGGCGCCGACCTCGCCGGCGCTCGCCGCTTCCGGCGACCTCGAGCCCTGGCATTCGGTTTCGCCACTGCGGCGGTCGCGATCGCCGGCACGATCGCCGTCCTCGTCACTCGCTGACACCGCCCCGTCCGCCGCTCATCCGTCGATCGCCGCCTACAACGATCGGTCGAATCGTCCGATCTGGATGAGTCGTGGCGTCCGACGGGCGGTCACACTTGTCGTGTGAGCGCCATCCCACCTCCTCCTCCGCCGACCCACGACGTGGGTGACCCCGACGGGGGTGACGACTCAGCACCGGTCGAAGCAGGGATGCGTCTCGAACACGCCAGGGTGGTTCCGCACCTCACCGTCGGTGAGCGCCGAGCGCGTGGAAAGGCGGCCCGTCGAGAAGCGCCGCGCGAGGGCCACGCCGACTTCAGCCCCGGCGCACTGCGGCACGACCCGGTCGCGCTCCTCGAATCTCAGGCCGCTTCGCGAGTTCCCGAACTCGTGCCCATCCGCTACGGACGGATGCTCGTGTCGCCCTTCACGTTCTATCGCGGGGCGGCATTGATCATGGCGGCAGATCTCGCCGGCGGCCCTCGTTCTGGCATCACGACCCAGGTGTGTGGCGATGCACATCTCATGAACTTCGGCGCGTTCGCATCGCCCGAGCGTCGGCTCGTGTTCGGCATCAACGACTTCGACGAGACGCTCCCCGGGCCGTGGGAATGGGATGTGAAGCGGCTCGCGGCCAGCTTCGCGATCGCCGGCCGCGACAACGGTCATCCGACGAAGGAACGTCGAAAGGTCCTGCTGGCGACGCTCGGCACCTACCGCACTGCGATGCGTCAGTTCGCCGGCATGAAGACACTCGACGTCTGGTATTCCCATCTCGACGTCCAGGCCGCCCTCGACGAGCTGTCGGCCGGCATGGACGCGGCAACGGTCAAGCGGGCGAGGGCCAACCTCGCCAAGGCACGCACCCGTGACAGCACGCAGGC
>JANNNB010000022.1:0-4960 GCA_031398325.1 Actinomycetes bacterium | reverse complement strand
GCGGTCGTCGCGGCCTCGGCCGACTCCTGCGCGTCGGCAGCCTCGTCGTCCGCTCGTTGAGCGGCCTCGATGGCGCTGGACGCTTCGCTGTCGGCGCGAGCTGCCTCTGCTTGCGCATCGGCCGACGCGTCCTGGGCGCGCCCACGCTGCACGATGGCAATCGCGCCGGCGACGAGCGCCAGCACGAGCACCGCGGCGACGGCTGCGAGGAGCCGACGGAGCCGACGTGTCGTGCGGCGAGCCTGGACGACGTCAGCATCACGGTGTGCCCGGCTCGACTCCAAGAACTCTCGCTCCAGGTCGTTCACCGTCCGACCGCCGACGACGGCCTCGAGCGCTGCTTCCAGTCGAGCGCCACGGAAGAGATCGGCGGGGAGTCGACCGCCGTCGTCCCACGTTGTCGATGCTGCCGAGATCATGTGCAGCTGCGCCAACCACAGCCGGTCTTCCTCGACCCATGACGCGAGCCGCGGCCAGCTGGTCAGCAGCGCGTCGTGGGCGATCTCGATCGTGGGGTCGCGAGTCGTCGCGTCGCGGTCGGTGACGAGCAGCCGCGCGTCCACGAACTCGCCGGCAACCTCCAGCGCATCGTCGGAGAGCTCACTCTGCCGCGCCGTTCGGCGAACGAAGACGCCAAGATCGTGGGGCACGACGAGGCGTGAGAACAGATCGCGAATGAGACTTTGCTCAGCGTTGCCGCAGGCATCGTGGATGGCATCGGCCCGTCGACCCACCGCCCCGGCCATCCCGCCGGTAGCGGCCAACTGGTCCGGTCCGATCCGGCCATCGACACGTCCGTCGTACATCTCGCGCAGCGTGAACTGCAGAAGAGGAAGTGCTCCAGGGTGAGCCGACGTGTCGCTGACGAGTTCGGCGACGACGCCCTCGTCGAACACCACACCGGCCCGCGCAGCCGGCAGCACGATTGCATTGTCGAGCTGTGTCGGCGACATCGGCGAGAGCACGAACGCCGCCGCGCCCATTCGGTGGCCGAGCTGCGGGTGCTGCAACGGATGGTCGAACCGGTCGGCGCGGATCGTGGTGATGACGCGGAGATCGACATCTGGCCCATCGACTGCGGAGCCGATCAGATCGATGAAGTCGTCGCGTTGACGAGGCGAGCAGCGAGTCCAGCATTCCTCGAACTGATCGATCAGGAGCACCAGACGTGTCCGGGCGGCGATCGCCTCCAACCGAGTCGCGATCTCCATGTCGCCCTCGTCACGAACGCTCACCTCCACGAGGGCTTCTTGGAGCGCTCGCATCGGATCGTCACCCGGAGTCATGACGACGATCATCCAGCCGTCGGCCCGGAGCCGAGGGAGCACTCCGGCCCGCACGACCGAACTCTTTCCGGACCCGGAGGCGCCGACGACCGTGACGAATCGCTCTGACCCGATTCGGCTGACGAGGTCGTCGATGACATCGTCGCGTCCGAAGAACCCAGAACTGTCGGCCTCGTCGAACGGCTGCAGCCCCTTGTACGGGTTGACGCCCGCCGCTGCCCGCATCGCGAGCTGACTAGCGGCGAGCCGCCGTGCGGAGTTGGCGATATGTCGTTCGTCGGATGTGATCGGACTGAGGGCACCATCCGGGCGTTGGTCCATCGCCCGCCAGGCGAGGATGAACTCACCGACCGTTTTGTACTCGCCGGTGACGGCGCGATCCAGAACGGCGTCGAGACCGTCCGGCACCGACGCCATACGACCGACGAGGCTGGGCATCGCACGGGTCGACGCTGGCGCCGCTTCACCGGTGAGCAGCTCCCACACGAACCAGGCGAATGACCGGATGTCGCCCACGACCGCGGCCGCGTCGGGCAGTTCGTCTCGTGCGCGAGCGATGCCGAAGTCGCTCAGGTACGCCGCGCCGGTGTCGTCGAGCAACACGTTCGACGCGGTCACGTCATTGTGGACGACGCCCATCGAGTGCGCCGCCAGCAGTGCGCCTCCGATCTCCTCGACCAGCCGACTGACGCGCGCGAGCGACCATGGACCCTGCGCGATCGAGGCATCGCGAGCCGTGCCTCCCGTGAGCAGCCGAAATACGAGATAGGCGCCGCCCGGCTCGCGCCAGTAGTCGTAGAGCGGCACGATGTGCGGATGTTCGAGCCGGGCGACGAGCTGTGCCTCCGCGTCGAATCGGATGATGAAGTCGGATGAATCCGCCAGGTCGGGACGGATGGCCTTGATGGCCACCGGTCGACCGGTCCCGGGCTGCGTTGCCGAGTACACCCGCCCGAAGCTGCCCTCACCGATCGCTTCCAGGATCGTGTACCCGCGCAGCGGGCGGCCGATGACCTGCGAGTCGTGCGGATCATCGACGTAGAGGGAATCGCGCAGCGCAACGAGGTCGGCCGAGGGCTCGAGGCCGGTCTCCTCGGCGAGGTGATCGTTGAACCGCTGGAAGGCCCGCACCCCTTCTGCGTTCCGGTCGGCCGATCGGAGCGCCTGCATCAGCAGGTTGACCGGTCGCTCGCGGAGCGGATGTTCGCGGACCAGGCGTTCGAGTTCGGGTACCGCCCGAGCATGGTGCCCGATCGCGAGCAGGGCGGCGGCGCGGTTCTCCTGCGCGCTCGCCGCTCGTTCGACCAGGCGCGCCGTTTCGGCTTCGCTCCAGAACTCGTGCGCGAACTCGCCGAACGGTTCACCGCGCCACAACGCCAGAGCGGCATCGACGAGCACGATGACTTGATCAGGCAGCGCCGATTCGGCCGAGGTGACGAGACGATCGAACTCGTCGATGTCCACGTCGTTGCGATCGGCGTCGAGTCGGTACCCCGTGCCGATGGTCGTCAGCGCGCGGTCCGGGAGTGACGCTCGAAGCCGCGACACGTAGGTGAGCACCGAACGCCCCGCACCACTCGGTGGACTTCCATCGGTCCAGAGCGCATCGACGAGATGATCGACGCTCACCACGCGACCGCGGTTCACGACCAGCACGCCGAGGAGACGCCGCTGCTGCGGACCTCCGATCGCGACTGGTCGTCCGTCGACATCGGCTTCGAGAAGTCCGAGCGCCCGCAACTGCAGCTTCGTGGTGGTCGACATAGAGATGTTCCTCGCCACTGTGGGCTCGTGTTGGTGTGGCGTCAAGTGCCTGTGTGGACACCTTGACCTGGGCTGATTGCAGTCCGTCAACAACGGTCCGATTGTTGACCGACTGCAATCGAGGCTCGTCAACATCGCTGCATGACCGATTTCCCGCACCGCCGTTCAACGCTCCGATTCGCCGGAGTGCCCGTCTTCTTGTCCATCGCGCTCCTTGCTGCGTCGTGTCAGTCGTCCAGCGACGACGCGGCAACCCCGAGTGGTACGACCACCTCGACGTCCGTCGTGCCGGTGACCGATCCGCCACCATCGGAGGCACCGAGCAGCGATCCGCCCGTGACGGCAGGACTCCCGGAAACGACCGTCGCAGACACCGAGCCACCCGATCCACCACTCGACCTGGCGGCCATCGTCCAGCCGATCATCGATGCGTCGATCGAACCGGGCGCCATCGCGTGGGACTGCTGTGGGGCCGACAATCCCGCGACGAGCGTCCGCGTCGGCGTTCGCGTCGACGGGTACGACGATGTCGTGCTCGCATCCGGTGTCCGGCTCGATGGAACGCCGGCGGCGCCGACCGATTCGTTCGATGTCGGCTCACTCGGGGAGTCGGCGATCAGGCAGGCGGCGATGGCGCGCATCGCCGACGGCGAACTCGATCCCGCCGCGACGGTCGCGCAGTGGGTGCCCGGCCAACCGAATGCCGATCGGGTGACCGTGCAGATGTTGCTCGACGACACGCACGGCTGGTCGACCGTCTACCAAGACATCCGGACGTCGGCGGTCCTGGCAGACCTCGATCGATCGTGGACGATCGCCGAGGCGCTCGAACTCACCGCCACGTTGCCGCCCGCCGCTGAACCGGGCACATTCGACCCGACCGGCGAGGGCAATGCGGTCGGCATCCTGGCGCTCGCCTCGGTGCTCGAGCAGGTCACCGGATCGCCGATCGCCGAGCTGGTCGCGACCGAAGTCACCGAGCCGCTCGGCCTGGACGACACATTGATCAGCGACGGCACGAACACGCCACCGGACTTCCAGTGGGGCAAATTCGTCCTGCCGGGCGGCACCGAAGCTGTCGATCCTCGCGACCTGTCGCCGGTCGCGTGGCGGACCATCTCCCCGGACGGCAACGCGATGATCTCGACGGTTCCCGACCTGCTCGACCTGTCGAGCGCCTGGGCGACCGGCGACTATCCCGGCGGAACGGCACCGACACCGGACCACTTCGTCCCCGAACGTGTCCGGACCTCGGAGACCGGAGTTCCTCTCGTGTACTGGGGGAGCGAGCTGCCGTTCGTCGGCTACTGCCCGTGCGCACCGGTCGACGGAGGAGTTGTTCCGGTTCGAACCGGTCGCCAGCCGAACACGATCGGTTCGACCACGTTCGTCCTCGACTACCCGGCCGACGGCGTGCAGTTGGTCCTGCACTACAACAGCAACGACTGGGTCGAACAGCGGGACCTGGTCGACGTCGCCAACGAGATCCACGACGCCGTCGTCGCAGCGACCTCATCTGCATCAGATGACGCGCCCGAGCCACTGCAACTCGTCGGGCTCGGCGATTCGATCCCAGGCGCGCTCGGGTGTGTCGATCCGTGCGAATCGTACATCGAGTTGCTCGGGCCTGACCTGGCCCGATCGCTCGGTCAACCGGTGGAGGTCACCAATCTGGCGACCAACGACAGCCTCACGTCGGAGCGGTTGCTCGATCGGGTGCGGACCGATGAAGGCGTTCGCGACGATCTCGCGGCCGCGGACGTGATCGCGCTGAGCATCGGCATCAACGACGCGAGTGACGGCATCTTCGAATGCGGACTGCCGATCGGTACGGACTGCTGGACAGGGGTTGAAACCCGAGCCGTGGACAACCTGTCCGCCGTACTGGGCGAGATCGCCACGTTGCGCAA
>JANNNB010000378.1:0-2609 GCA_031398325.1 Actinomycetes bacterium | reverse complement strand
CCTCCAGCATGGCGATGGTTCCGGCGACCGTCGACCCCGGCGATCTCGAGCGCGCCGGTAGCCGCCTCGGGTCGACTGAACTGGCGATGAACGACCTCGTCGGGCCACCGCTCGGTGGGCTGTTGTTCGGCTTGTCCATCGCGATCCCATTCGGGCTCGACGCACTGAGCTTCGCCGGAGCAGCGGTCGTCATGGCCTTCATGTCGGGCACGTTTACGTCGGGTGCAGTCCACACGCCGGGCGTCGCGATGCGAACACGCGTCTCGGAGGGCTTTGCGTGGCTCTGGAACCAGCACTTGCTGCGAATGCTGGCGATCATCTCGACGGCGCTCGGCACCGCATCATTCGTTGGCAATGCGGTGTTCGTGCTGTACGCCCGCGAGGTGCTCGGTCTTTCGGAATTCGGTTACGGCGTCCTGCTGGTTCCGGGCGCAGTTGGCGGGATCATCGGGGCGTTGCTCGCTCCCCGCTTCCGCCGATTTCCGCTTCGGGTGACGCTGTCGTGCGCAGTGCTCGCATCCGGGGGCGCGACGTGGCTCCTCGCCGCTACCTCGTATCCGGTCGTCGCCGGGGTGCTGTGGGCGGTGTCACTCGGCGCAATCATGGTGTGGAACGTGTTGACGCTCGCGCTTCGACAGCGACTCATCCCCAATGAGATGCTCGGACGAGTCGGAGCCAGCTACCGGTTTCTCGTCTTTCTCGGCATGCCCATCGGCGCCCTGATCGGAGGCATCCTCGCCTACCGGTACGGAGTGCGGTCGGCGATCTTCGTCAGCGGGAGCATCCTCGTCTTCCTCGGCCTGATCGTCCCGATTCTGCTGAAGGGTGTCGAACAGGTGGAGAGCCAGCCGGCCGCCGCCCGATAGACGAGCCTCGACCCGGCCCACCGGTTTGCGTTGCGGTTCTGTTGGGCTGGGCCAACCAAAGCGTCACCCGAACTGGGGTGGAACCGGGGTGGAACCGGGGTGGCGTCAGAAGTGTGAACGGATGGCAGCCAGGAGGTCGGGGTAGGTGTCGAGCGCCGGGAACTGCGGGAACTCTTCGATGACGTTCGCCGGGGCGTGGAACAGGTACCCGTGGTCCGCGGCACCCAACATGGTCGTGTCGTTGTAGCTGTCGCCGGCAGCGACCACCCGATACTCGAGACTCTGGAGCGCCTCGACCGAATGCTGCTTCTGGTTGGGCTGGCGGAGTTGGTAGTCGACGATCCTGTCGTCGTGCACCACGAGCCGATGACAGAACACGGTCGGCAGGCCCAGCTGACGCATCAGCGGGCGGGCGAACTGCTCGAACGTGTCCGACAGCAGGATGACCTGCGTCTCGTCACGCAATTCGTCGAGAAAGGCGCGAGCGCCATCGAGCGGCACGAGCTCGGCGATGACGTCTTCGATGAGCGACATCGTGAGTCCGTGCTCGGCGAGCAGGCCGAGGCGGTACCGCATGAGCGCGTCGTAGTTCGGTTCGTCACGGGTGGTGCGCCGCAACCCATCGATGCCGGTGTGCACTGCGACGGCGATCCAGATCTCGGGGACGAGGACGCCTTCGACATCGAGCGTCACGATCGTCTGGCGCAGTTCGTTCACCCCGCCAGTCTCGCCGCTCCGCCCCCACCCGACGAAACCGTCACAACGTGCCGGGTCAAACGTGACGTTTCGTCAGTTGGAGATGTGCGTGATGGTGATCGATGGGCGCTCGGGGGCTGCGAACTCCTGGGTGGCCCAGCCCAGGTAGATGATGCCGACGATCCGGTCGTCGCGGTCGAACTCGCACAGGTCGAGGACCGCCCGTGGCTGCGTGAGCGCCGGGGTCGACCAGAAGCTGGCGAGGCCGAGCGTGGTTGCGCCGAGTAGCAGGTTCTGAATTCCGGCGGCGACGGCGTCCCGGTTCTCGGCGTGGAGCATCTCATTGGCATCTGGTGTGCAACCGACCACCAGCGTCGTCGGCGTGCGGAGATACTTGGTGCGAGTCTTGGCCCGCTTGACGTCGTCGCCGAAGTCTGCTCGCACCATCTCGTCGGCCATCGTGTCGCCCAACGCGGCCCGACCCGCGCCGGTGAACACGGCGAACCGCCAGGGCCAGGTCTTCTTGTGATTGGGTGCCCACGTGGCGAGGCCACACAGCTCCGCGATGACCTCGAGCGGTACCTCACGGGTCTGGTCGACGATCATCGAGGTGCGACGCGACCGCACGAGCTTCGAGAACTCGTCGAAGTCGGTGCGTTCCGGGTTCATGGCTTCAGGATGTCATGCCGTCGCCCAGATCAGCACTTCGGCGCCGTCGGACCCGGCGGTGAGACGCGGTGATCCCGCGCCGGTCAGCCGCACGGCGTCACCGGTCGACAGCGATCCCGCGCCGTCGAGCGTCGCCGATCCACGGGGTACGAAAACGTGGGCGTGGCGATCGTCGGGAACGACGACCGACTGGTCGGGGCCGAGTCGCCCACCCCACAGCACGGCGCCGCGCTGACGGATCGAGATGGCGGCGTCGTGTCCCTTGCCTGACGCAATCGGCACCAGGCCACCCCTGTCGAGTTCGGCGTTGATGTCGAGCTGTTCGTAGCCGGGGTCGATCGACTCGGTGTCCGGTGGCACCCACATCTGCACGAAGTG
>JANNNB010000354.1:0-22044 GCA_031398325.1 Actinomycetes bacterium | reverse complement strand
GGCTGCAACGCGAGCTCGAAAGCTCGCTGCAGCAGGTAGCCGCCGTCCTCGATGATGTCGATCTGGCGGCGCGCCTCGTACTCGATGGCCTGCCCGATGAAGCGGATCGAGTTGACGTTCTTGATTTCGCAACGCGTGCCGAGCGGCGCACCGGGCTTACGCACCGAGACGTTCACGTCCGCGCGCAAACTACCCTTCTCCACCTCGCCGTCGAAGCCGTCGTCGGCTCGCACCAGGTCGGTCTCGATCCAGTCCCCTCCGTCGAACTGGAACGCGTACGCCGCGCCGTCGCGGGCCGGGAAGTTGGGCTTCTGGGCGGCGAAGTCACCGACGGCGATCGTGTCGCCGTCGATCACCACGTTCGCTCCGAACTGGTTGCCGCCGCCGCCATCGGAGGCGGTGAGCCTGGTCGGCGTTCCGAAGGTCGCCCCGGGGCCCGTGCGTTCGTACACCCACACGACCCCGCCGCCGTTGATGTTCTCGCCGATCACCAGCCGATCGGCGCTCAGGTCCACCGAGTTCCCGAACGCCTTGGTCAGGTCGCCGTCGGGACTGACGAGCACGACCGGAGCCGACCAGGTGCCGGCGTCGAGCGCGAAGACGTAGACCTCGCCGGAATCCTTTGCAGCGACCGCTGCGATCGCTTGGCCACCGCCGAGATCGACGACCGCGACGTCAGATCCGTACGACGGCGGGACGATCGCCGGAACGAGGTCGGTCGATGGGACGCCGACGAGGTTCGACACCGTCGCACTCGTCCCGAAGTTGGTGCCGCCGGCCAGCAGAAGGTCGCCGTCGATGTCGAACGTCGTGCCATCGATCGTGGCGTCGGGCCCGTCACCACCGTCGAACGGGAGCGTGGCGTTGTCGCGTTCGTACAGGTAGCCGTCGGCGACGAGCGTGTCGCCACCGATGGCCACATTCCTGCCCGTCGCCGGGCTGCCGATGGCTTCGCGGAACACCCACACACCGCCCACCCGTTCGAACACCGAGGTGCCGTCACTCTGCGCCCCGACGACCATCCAATTGCCGTCGACGTCGAGGTCGGTGCCGAACCTGTCGCTGCCGGCGCTGGTGATCTTGTTCTCGACCAGCTGCAGATTGAGGGCGGCCACGGTGAGCACGGCGTCGAGCGGGCCGAGGTTCATCGCGTCGAAGTACAGCCCGCTCCCCGGGCCGGTGCCGTCCTGGGTGCAATCTCCGCCGCAGGAGACGAACGCGTAGACGTCGGTGCCGGTGGGGACGTATCCGCTGATGTCGGCGGTCAGCTTGAGTTCACCCGGGCCCGGGTCGGGCGCATTCGGCTCGTAGCTGAAGTTCCCGCCGACGAGGATCTGACCGTAGTTCGCGGGGTTGCTCGACGGGCCGACGATCTCCGTGGCGAGCCGCACCCCGGGGCCGGGGCCGAAGTCGCCGGCGATGGAGAGTTCGGCTCCCGCCGCCACCTCGATCCCACCGAACCCGCCGACGTCGATCGACGTGACCACCGCGAAGTCGGCGGCGACACGGAGGTCGCCGTTCACCACGAGCCGACCGACGCTCGCCGGAGTGTTGATCCGTGGCGCGGTGCCGGGCGGGATGATCGCCTTGTCCGTTGGGCCAGGGACGACCCCGCCGGACCAGTTGGAGCCGATCTCCCAACCCGCGAGGGGGTCCGGGTTGACGAACGTGTTCGGCACGACCGTCGTGTACACGGCTCCGGTGCCCGCCAGATTCGCGCCGACGCGGTTCTCACCGAACGCGCCGGCAACGAGGGTCAAGCTGTCGATCGCCACGGCAGCGCCGACGTAATCGTCGTTGACCCGGCCGCCCGGCTCGAACACGGAGGTGGGCGTGGACGGCCACGAGGTCCCGTCGAACTGGAACAACTCGACCCGCCCAGCGCCAGCAGGAAGGCCGGCCGCGATGAGGTCGCCGTCGAGCGCAACGTAGTCGTTGGTCGGAAGTGGCACCTCTCCGCCGGCGGTGATCGTCAGCGCCGTGTCGCCGTTCCAGGCGACGCCGCCGTTCGTCGTCTGGAAGATGTTGACGCGCATCGGCGACGCCGCGGTTTCGTCGCCGATCTCGCCGACGACGAACCGGTCGCCCGAGATGTCGATCGCCGTGCCGACCCGCCGGCCCGCCGGGGTGTAGCCGGCGAACTGCCGCTGCCACGTGAACCCCGATCCGCTGTCCTCGAAGATCGCAACTGCTCCGCCGCCCGATTCTGTGCCCGGCGCACCAGCCACGATTCGATGCCTGCCCGGCTCGCCCGGGATATCGTCGACGGCAACCGAGTACCCGAGCTCGTCACCGATGGCTGACACGCTGTACGGGAGCGCACTTGCGGTCCAGTTGATGCCATCGTAGGTTGCCACGTAGACGGTCCCGCCCGCAGAGGTGGGACCGGGTGCACCGATCACGAGGCGTCCGTCACTGGTCCAGTCGGTCGATGCTCCGAAAAGATCGTCGACCGACGGGGTCGGTGCGGCGACCGGCGCGCCTTCCGGCACCCACGCTCCGCTCACCTGACGGCGGAACACGGTCACCCGACCCGAGTCGGGAGGACCGAGACGGCTCGACTCGCTCACGGCGAGCAGGTCGCCACGAATGGCCACGGTGTCACCGAAGAGTTCGTCAGTCGCTCCCCCACCGGGCCGGGGAACGACCGCGGTGAGGATCCACGGTGCAGTGAAGCTGGCACGGTCGTATACCCGCACCTCGCCGGCTCCGTCAGCCGCTCCGGCGGCTCCCGTCACCATCCGGTTCCCGTCGATGTCGACGGACGTGCCGAGAGCGTCGCCGGGGGTGTCGCCGGTCTGTCGCTGCGTGCTCGACCCGATCACGGTGACGGTCGAGAAGCCCGACGAGTTGCCGGCCGCGTCGGTTGCGGTGGCGACGATCGGATCGCCGGGCGCCACCGAGACGCCGCCGAGCGGGACGAAGGTCGAACTGGCTCCCGGTGCCAGCACGGTCGTTCGGCCGATCAACTCCTCGCCCTCCCCGCTGATCGCGTCATCCGCCCGGAAGACCTCGACCTCGATCGGATACGTGCTGCTGGTCGGCAACGAGTCGAGCGCGAGCTCGAAGCGAAGATCGCCGGCGACGACACGCGGCCCCGCGAGCACCGGCGAGTTCTGACCCCGGTTCGGGGGCTGCAGGTTGACGTCGCTCTCGTCGACATCACCGGCGTCGTTGACCTCCGAACCAACGAACCAGACCCCGCCACCGAGGTTGTTGAACGTGGAGTTGCCCACGACGGTGTTGCCGATGCCGGAGAACACCACAACGCCGTTGTTGTTGTGGGCAATCGTGTTGCCGTCGCCGACGCCGGTGCCACCGATCACGTTGCCCGACGACAGGTTGCGGATGACGACGCCGCCGTAGTTGAACGGCTCGACATTCGTGCTCTCGGAGTTGTTGCCGAGCGGCGACACGCCGTCGGAAGCGACACCGATCCTGTTGCTGCGAATCACCGTGTCGCTGACGCCCTGGCTCCAGATGTCGATGCCCTCGTTGAGGTTGCCCGAGATGACGTTGCCGCCACCGGGGGCACCGATCAGCGTGCGGCTGACCGTTCCACCCGGGAACCCCAGCAGGATGCCCTCGACGTTCGGTACCGCCGCCGATCCGTTCGCGCTCGTGCCGATCAGGTTGGAGTAGATCCGGGTGTCGAGGATGTTCTCGCCCTCGAGGACGATTCCGGCCGCGCTGTTCCCGGAGATCACGTTGCCCGCAGTCGGGGCGAGACCGCCGATGAGGAGCCGGTCGAGCCCGGCTGCGTTCGTGCCATTGGGCGCGTACGTGGCGATGCCGTTGACGTTCGGGAGCGCCGAGCTGCCAGTGCGGGCGGTGCCGATGTAGTTGTTCTGCACGACGATGTCGTCGGCGTTCCGCTCGACTTGGATGCCGGTGCTGTTCCCTGAGATCAGGTTGCGGTCTTCGATCGCACTCGAACCGACCGTCACACCGCTCACGCCCGACGGGATCCGTACCCCCACATCGTTCGCCTGAGCGCTCGTCCCGTTGGGTTCGGCGCCGATGATGTTGCCGGTGATGAACGAGTTCGGGCCGGCGATGATGCCTGACCCTGACCCGACCGGGCCTCTGAAGTTGTTGATCACGAGCCCACGGACGACCGAGCCCGGTGCCGTGGCGGCGATCTCGATGCCAGCGGCACCGGTCAACAGACTCCCGTCGATCTCGATCAGGACGACAGCGTCAAAGCCGGGTCCGACGTTCTCACTCGAGGTCGGCTGCGTGTAGCCGTCGATCTCCACCGGTTCGGTCACCGGCGGGAGCGGTGTCGCCGGCGTGATCGTTTGGACGCCCGCACCGATGCTGAACGAGATGGAATCCCCTCCGGACAGCGCGTTCGCTTCCTGGATCGCCGCTCGGAGCGAGCAATCGCCCGAGCTGGTGAGGCACGTCCCGTTGCCCGGCGCCACGTCGCTCCCGTCGGCGACAGTGTTGACGGTAAAGGTTGCCGCGAGGGCGACCTGGCTCGTCGCCGTGGTCACTGCACACGATGCGATCACCGCGCCGACGATCGCCAGCGATACGAAGCGACCCCGATTGCCCACTGCCTGCCCCACTTGGACCCCATCCTCCGTCGGAATCGGCCCGGCGCTCGTGCGACGACGAAGATTCGACACGACAATCAGTACATGAAATCACCCGTTCGTGTCGAACGATCACCCCCTTTTGGGGTCGTGATGTGCCAAACGACGCACCCTCCGCCACCCAGCGCTGTAGCTCCACCACCACACGTCTCGAAACTCGGCGCTTCTTGATGCTTCCGATCGCGCCTCGGCTGTCCGACGTGTGCGACGCCCGGTCCGACGTCACCCGCACGCATCTAGGACCGTTGGAGCCGGGCGGGATCACCGGCTTCGGGAACGAACTCGGAAAGCACCCGTTCCATGTCGGCGCTGCCATGCGGTTCGGCCATCACCGTCGACAGCCGCTCGAGGATCTCGTCGACCCGCTCCGCAGTGAGCCCGATGTCGTCGAGGACGTCGTGGTATCCGGCGTCGCGCACCCGACTCCGCATGACAGCCCTCGCCCACGGAATGTCGCCCGCGTCCATGGCGTGGAGCGTGAACCGGAACAGTGACGACTTGACGATCGCACCGTCGACCAGCGCCCGGTCGAGATCGTTCGGGTCGAAACCCTCGATGCGGTTCCACAGCGCCAGATACGGCGCCGCCGGTTCCTGGGCCTGCAGCGCCAGCGCCGATCGGACGGGCGTCGGCCACCCCGACCGGTCGGCGCGACGACAGACCCTGGCGAACCATCGTCTCGTAGGTCAACGCCTCCCGGGTCCAGGCCGTCACGACCACAACCTAAACGCACCACGACCGCTCGACCGTCGGTCGACCTCTGCGTAGTGTGCTGGCATGTCTGACCGCGCGACGCCGAACTTGCCGTCGCGTGACTTCGCCGTCACATCAGACTTCTACGCCGCGCTCGGCTTCGTCGAGCAGTTCCGCGACGACGGATGGATGATCCTCGCCCGAGGTGACCTCGTGCTGGAGTTCTTCCCGTTCCCCGACCTCGACCCGGCGACGAGCTCGTTCGGCAGCTGCTTGCGTCTCGACGACCTCGACACCTTCTACGAAGCCTGTGTCGCCGCACGCCTCCCCGAGACCCACGTTGGCTGGCCACGGCTGCACCGTCCCAAGGTGGAGAACTCGGGTCTGCGGATCGGTGCGCTCGTGGATCCCGACTGCTCGCTGCTTCGTCTCATCGCGAACCGTTGATTGCGGGCACTCGAGCACATTGACAGTAATGCTCTCAATATGAGAGCATTACTACCGCTTCAGTGAGCGAGTGAGGGGATCCGAAATGAAGACCATGACCTGCCACCAGCTGGGTGGACCCTGTGAGACTGTGCATGTCGGTGATGACGCGAACGAAATCATCAAGAACCAGGACCGGCATCTGCGCGAGGCGGTCGCCGACGGGAGCGCAGAGCACGAACACGCCCTGCGCGACATGAAGGGCCGATGGCGGCACCCGATCTCGGGCATGAAGTGGTACCGACAGGTGCAGCGCGACTTCGATGCTCTGCCGGTCGACGCGGGGAGCAACTGACGTGGCCGGCACCGACTGGCGCAGCGAGACCTTGGAGCGGGTTCGCACGCTCATCGAGCAGGCGGATCCCGACGTCGCCGAGGAAGCGAAGTGGGTGAAGCCATCGAACCCGGCCGGCGTTCCGACGTGGTCCCACGACGGCATCCTCTGCACCGGCGAGATCTACAAGGACAAAGTGAAACTCACCTTCATGAATGGCGCGTCACTCGCGGATCCGAGCCACCTGTTCAACGCAAGTCTCGATGCGGGGACCCGCCGGGCGATCGACATCGCGGAGGGCGACGAGTTGGGTGACGAGGCGTTCAGAGAGCTGATCCGAGGGGCCGTCGCCCTCAACGTCGAGCGAGCAGCCGCGAAGCGTCGCAAGTAGCGCCGTCCCACCGCGATGGCAGACGACCGACCGCGCGCTCCCCAGGCGAGGACACGTTTGGCGCGCCGCGCGGTGCTCGGCGCGGCCAGCGACCTGTTCCTCGAGCGCGGCTACAGCGCCACGACCATCGACGCGATCAGCCGCGAATCCGAGGTTCCCCAGGCGACGGTGTACCGGCTGTTCTCCTCGAAGCACGGCATCTTGAAGGCATTGCTCGACACCTCCATCGCCGGTGACGACGAGCCGATGCCGGTCGCCGATCGGTCTCGCGTCCGCTCGCTCCTGAGCGCGAAGGATCCGATGGCCGTGCTCGCCGGACTCGCCGCCGTCAGCGTCGACATCAACACCAGGACAGCGCCGATCTATCGGATCCTCGTCAGCGCCGCTGACTCCGACCCGGATGCCGCTGTCCTCCTCGACGATCTGACCAGGCAACGACAAGAAGGCCAGGGACGCCTCGCGACGTCCCTCGCCCGCAACAGCGCGCTGCGCCCCGGCCTGCGAGCGCGCGATGCCGCCGACATCATCCACGCACTCGCGTCACCCGAGCTGTACCGGCTGCTCGTCATCGATCGCCAATGGTCCCCCGCACGGTACGAGCGCTGGCTCACCGAGGCACTCGCCGGCCAGCTACTCCCGTAGCGAGTCGCTCAGCTGGGCGATCGGGATGTCACGAGGGTGGCTGGAGCGACGGCGAGGCCGACCGCAGCGGCACCGGCGTGAAGGCCCTTGTCCCACACCGCGACCGTGAGACCGGTCGAGCCGAGTGCGAGCGCACTCGCGAGATGGATCGCGTCAGCCCCGCGGCTCTGAGTTCGGTGACTGCGACGCCAACGCAGCAAGCGCACACAACGATCAATATCGATATGTACAGATGCACGCCGGACACTCGTCACGACCGTGTCCGTTGTCGGCTGGTGATTCGTCAACCTCAGCGGCAGCTCCACGTCGGCATCTCGTGGATCATCAACGCCACCGGGCGCTGATCCTCGCTGCTGCCTCGGCCGCCATCTCTTCGACGACCGTCGCTGCGGGGAGCACGTCGGTGAGCAGGCCGGCGATGTTGCCGGCCCCGTTCATGGAGACGCCTCGTCGGCCGCCCCGATCGGTGGCGTTCCCGCCGAGCACCATCCCGGTGAGGACGGGTTGCAGCGGCATCGGAAGTGGGTCGACGTCGGCCTGTTCCCAGACCTCGGTCCACCGGTTCGGCAGCAGCCGGAACCGTTTGCCGGTGTGGCCGCCGCCCTCGGTGCCCTGGGCGATGACAACGTCGGCACCGTCTCGGGCGACCTGGACGGCCTGTTTGGTGCTGCCGACGACCGACATCACGACGATGCCGGCGTCGTGCAGCCGAGACGCGAATGCCGCGGGCGTGACGAGCGCTCCGACGAACACCGGCACCTGCTCGTCGAGCACGACGGCCACCTGTGCCTCAGCGTCGGTACCGAGCGCGTTGCGCTGCCCGCCACCGCCCTTGTCGGGTCTCGGTTGGGGTTCGACGCCCAGCTCGCGGGCGATCTGACGAGCCGCGTCCCAGTGACCTTGCGGGATTCGTTCGGCGACGGCGGACGCGAGCGCACCTGTCTGGTCGAGACGCGCCGGCAGGATCAGGTCGACGCCGAAGGGACTGCTGGTGAGTTCACGTGTCCGGCGGATCACTTCTCGCATCTGTTCGGCTGACATCCCAGTGCAGCCGAGGACGCCCAGGCCGCCTGCGTTCGACACAGCGGCGACGAGGTCGGGCCCCGCGATCGGGCCCATGCCAGCCGAGATGATCGGCAGCGCGATGCCGAGCTCGTCACACAGTGGCGACCAGTCCGGTCTCGTAGTCGGTGACCCGTTCGATCTCGCCTCCGGCAAGCACGAGCCCGCCGCACACCAGGTGGGCATCGGCGTGCGTGACGACGTCGCCGCCCGCTGCGGTCAGTGCGGCGAACGTTGGTTCGGGCGGCAGAGTGACCATCACGCCAGGCATCACTTCGATACAGCGTTGGTCGGGGCGATCCGGGTGGAGGTCCACGACGACGGGTGGGTGCCCGGCGGCGGCGCGGGCGGCGGCGATCGCCGCAATCACTGCAGGGAGCGCCCCGCTGTGGTCCCAGTGCCAGTGGGAGAGGAAGACCTCGGCGATCGAGGCGAGATCCACTCCGAATCGTTCAGCGTTGTCGAGCCAGACGTCACCGTAGGGGCCGACGTCGAACAAGATCCGCTGCTGTGCATCGCCGCGCTGAGCGGTGGCCAGCACCGAGAAGCCGTGGCATGCCACACACAGGTGGTCGAAGACCTCGTAGCACTGGTGGCCGCCAGGCCCGGTTGTGGGCTCGATGCGCCCGAGATGGCCAAGGATCTCGGGCGCCTGCGGGATCCCGGTTTCGATGCTCGACAGGCTGTCGGTCTCGTTGTCGACCACGACGAGCAGATCGAGGCGATCGAGAGCCGGCGGTCGCAGTGGCTGGTCGCTCATCGTGGATCTGCTCCACTCGCGACCGACTCGAGCTCGGCTGGTACGCCGCCGTCGCCGAGTGCTGGAGCCTTTGGTGACGAGGGGGCTTCGTGGAGTCCGTAGCGGTCGTGGAACCGTCGCAACGGCGCGGGCGCCCACCAGTTGCGTTCCCCGAGCAGCTTCATGGTGGCGGGCACGAGCAGGCAGCGCACGAGGGTGGCGTCGATGATGACGGCGATGGCGAGTCCGACGCCGAGTTGCTTGATGGCGAGCACCTCGCCGGCGGCAAACCCGATGAACACGATGACGATGAGTAGCGCCGCGGAGGTGATGATCTTGCCGCTGCGTTGCATACCGACCGCGACGGCCAGGTCGTTGTCGCCGGTCTCGTCGTGGACCTCCTTGATCCTCGACAGCAGGAACACCTCATAGTCCATCGACAGGCCGAAGGCGAAGATCAGGATCAGAACGGGCATCCACAGGTCGAGCGCGCCGACCGAGTCGAATTGCAACAGCCCCGACAGGTTGCCGTCCTGGAAGATCCACACCATCGCACCGAAGCTGGCGGTCAGGCTGAGGACGTTCATGAACACGGCCTTGATCGGCACGATCACCGATCCGGTCATGAGGAACAGCAGGACGAGGGTTGCCAGGATGACCATGAGCGCTGCCCACGGCAGCCGGCTGGATAAAATTTCCTTGACGTCGATCAACTCTGCCGCCGGGCCGCCGACCTGGGTCGGGAACGATGGTCGCTCGGTGCGCAGCTGTTCGACGAGGTCGAGTGCTGTGTCGCCTTGCGAGGTGCCGGATGGGACGAGATCGACGACGGTCGTGCCGGCGGGGGTGCCGGGGTGGATCGACGAGCCGACCACCCGCTCGAGTTCGTTGACCGATGCGAACCATGCGTCGAACTCGGGCGAGTCGGCGTCGACATCGGCGATCACGGTCACCGGGTCGGTGCCGCGGGCGGGGAAGCGTTCGGTGAGCAGCAGGGCCGTCTCGCGCACTTCCGACGAGCGAGGCAGGGTGCGGGCGTCGCCGTTCTCGAAGCGTGCCGACAAGAACGGCAACCCGAGTGCGATCAGTACGACGGTCACGAGCACACCGACGGCCACCGCGTGTCCCTGCACCCAGCGGGCGAGTCGGTAGAAGCGCCCCTGTTCGTCGGCCATCGGGTGCAGCGGCTTGATGCGATGGCCGACCGAAGCGAGCACGGCTGGCAGCAGCGTGATGGCGGCGACCATACACAGCAGCACGACGCCCAGGCCGGCGATGCCGAACGACGACAGCAGCGGGATGCCGAACACGAACAACCCGGACATCGCGACCGCGACGGTCAGCGCCGAGAACAGCACCGTGGTGCCGGCAGTGGCGACAGTGCGTTCGGCGGCAGCGTGCACGTCGAGGCCGTGGCCGCGTTCCTCGCGGAAGCGGTTGACCATCAGCAAGCCGTAGTCGATGCCGAGTCCGATGCCGAGCATGTTGACCACGTTCACCGAGAAGATCGACACGTCGCCGATCATGGTGGCGCCAACGAGCACGGCGAGCGACATGATGACGCCACTGAACGCGACGAGCAACGGCATCCCTGCAGCGATGAGGCCACCGAACAGCAGCACCATCACGAACACGGCGATCGGTAGGGCGATCGCCTCGCCGCGCAGCAGATCTCTCTCCGAGGCGGTCTCGAACTGCTCGCCGACCAGCAGATTGCCTCCGACGAGCACGCTGGGTGCGTCGATCTCTCGGGCGACGTCCGCGACGTCATGAGCGAGTTCGAGCTCGGCCTCTTCCTCGAGATCGCCGGCGAACGTGACGA
The DNA here is from genome assembly GCA_031398325.1 of Actinomycetes bacterium. Taxonomy (GTDB): domain Bacteria; phylum Actinomycetota; class Acidimicrobiia; order Acidimicrobiales; family Ilumatobacteraceae; genus Sva-07. Next base: position 11,334 of record JANNNB010000354.1, on the reverse strand, counting down.
CCGCGAGTGCCGCACGTCCGTCGCCGGCGCGGAGTTGGTTGCTGCCGGTGCTCCAGTAGTCGGTGACATCGATGACACCCTCGGTGGAACGGATGCGGTCGAGGACGGCGACGACGCCGGCGGACACGGCGGCGTTGTCGACGTCGACCCCGTCGACCACAACAGCGATCTCGCCGCCCGTCGTCGCGAGTGCCTCGAGACGTTCGGTGACCTGCCCACTCTCGGTCGCGCTGCCGGCGCCGAAATCGGACGACAGCACCGAGAAGGCGGAACTGCCGACCGCAGCGCCCGCGAGCAGGATCAGCAACCACACGATCAAGACGGCCCGTCGACGGCGGACCACGAACTTTGCGACGTGTCGCATCACGCCACCGCCCGCATCGACGAAGTGGCCGAGATCGAACCAGCCGGCGTCGCACGCACGGCGAGCACGAGCCCGCCGAGCACAGCGCACACCATGGCCCCGGACGCACCGAAGTTGGCGTACTGCGCGTCGACATCGCTGATCACCTGGGCAGTGATGAGCCAGCCGAGCGCCCACAACGCCGGGGTCACCAACGCCCACATCAAGCGACGAACCCCGCTTCCGGGAAGCACCAGCGCTTGGGCCACGCCGATGCCGGCACCCGTCAGCGCACCCATCGCGACGAGGCTTGCCGTGTCGGTCTCGAAGCCGACCGCCGAGGCTCCCACGACGAGCCCGGCAGCCATCCCGACCGCCGTCGCACCGGCCCACGCCAGTCGACGCTCTCCGGACACTCGCAGCGCGAGCGATTGGACGCCGCCGAGCACCGCCCCGGCGGCAAGGCCACCCACGACGGCCGCGGCTGCGCTGTCAATCGGCCCGGTGACCGCCTTGGCGGCCAGACCGGCGAGTGGGAACCCGATGAACGTGAGCGCCCACCGTCCCCACATCCTTGTGTCGAATTTGTCCATGATCTTTCTCGCCTCTCGTTGTTTACGTTGTACACATATTGCGTGTACGGTGTATACATGTCAAGTCGTCAACGTGTTTCCTCGGTCACACCACCAGCGCTGTCGCGCAAGACCGTCGTCGACGCCGCACTCCGACTCGTCGACACCCGGGGCTTCGAGGCACTCACCATGCGCTCGCTCGCCGGCGAACTCGGGGTGGTACCGATGGCGCTGTACCGGCACGTCGCCGACAAGCGCGACCTCGTCGACGCCGTCCTCGACCGCGCCATGGCCCGAGTGGAACTCCCCACCGCTGACGCGCCATGGCGCGATGGGATGACCCTGCTCGCGCGATCGGTGCGGACGACCCTGCTCGACCATCCGGGCATGGTCGCTCCGCTCCTCGCCGAGCCGCGGATCGGGTTCAATGCGCTGAGCGTTCGCGAACGGTCGATCGCCGTATTCCGCGGCAACGGATTCCGCGGCGACGTCGCAGAGCGAGCCACGTCGCTCGTGCTCACCTACGCAATCGGGTTCGTCGCGCTCGAAGTACCGAGGCGCCGCGCAGGCTATGCCCCCGACGGATCCGCCGAACCACACCTCCAGGCTGCATTCGACCTGCCCGTCGAGCTGTTCCCTAACACGGTCGAACTGGGAACACGCGCCGGCATGTTCGTCAGCGACGAACAATTCGAGTTCGGCCTCACCAGCATCATCGCCGGCCTCGAAGACCTGGCCGAACCCAACCCCCACGACCAGCCACCAGTACCGTGCTCTTGTGCCCTCCGAACCGACCACGCGACGACTGACCCGCGAGATCGTCGTCCACGAGGCGCTGGCCGTGCTCGATGAAGGCGGCTACGAGGCACTCACCATCCGACGACTCGCCGAACGCCTCGGCGTCGTGCCCATGGCCGTCTACCGCCACGTCACCAGCAAAGACGACCTCACCGACGCCCTCCTCGACCTCGCCGTGTCCAAAGTGCCACTCCCGGACGCGGACATCGACTGGCGAAACGGGCTCCGCCAACTCGCCCACGCAATCCGCGACACCATCCTGGAACACCCCGGCATCATCACGCCCCTCGTCACCAAGCCAGCGCTCGGACCGTCCTCGCTCCAACTCGCCGAATTCGGCTTCAGCGTCATGCGGTCCGCCGACTTCGACGCCACACACACCACACGAAGCGTGAACTCCGTCATCACATACACAATCGGCTTCGCCGCACTCGAAGTCCCCCGCCGACAGGCAGGCTTCGAGGCCGACGGCACCGGTTCCACCTCCCTCGACGTCGCCTTCGACCAGCTCGCCCCCAACCGCTACCCGCACACCATTGAGCTCCGACCAGCACCAGCCGAACTCGTCAGCAACGAACAGTTCGACTACGGACTCGAACGCCTACTCGACGGCATCGCCGAGCACCGCCCCAAGCGTCGCACCAGACCTCATCACTAACGGCAGCGACTCGAAGAAGTCGCACACCGCTGGCGGCGCATGGTCCGGGATTTTGGGTGTCGCTGTCGAGCGGCATCTCGGCTTCCATCGACACCCTTGGGCGCCCACATCAGGGCTTTCAGCGCTCATGGCGGACGGGCCGTGTCTGCGATCACGGGGTGGACGGCCTCGACGCCGACGTCAGCGATTCAGTTGTTGTCGATGGCTGGGTTGATGAGGTTTGCGTAGTAGGCCTGCCCGTCTGGGCGCGGGTGAAATCCGTCGTTGTCGGCGCTCATCGCTTGGTGGCCCGCCGGCGTGTGGGTTTGCGAGCCTTGGTCTCCTCCGTGCTGATGAGGGGCCACAGCGTCTCCACAACTCGTTCACCAAGCCCTTCGATCTCTTCGCCGTAGCGCATGAAGGAACCGAAGTAGGCGCCGAAGCACATGGTCGCGGTCGTCTGGACATCTAGGTCCTTGCGCACGTGGCCACGCTCGATCAGGAGCTCGAGCAAGCCCTCGACAAGCCGGAAGCGAGGTTCCACGCCGTGCTTGCTGACCATGGCCAGCAGCTCAGGCGTACGCCTGAACTCCGCCATGAAGTTGCCCGCTATCAGCATCGCGTCCTTCCTGAAGTAGCACGGGTCGATTCGCCGAATCGCTTCTGCCAACGCGGCTTTCGGTGGCATGTCTTCAAGGGCACCAGCAGGGAAGGTGGCCTCCTCGGCCGCGATGTCCGAGTCGAGGGCGTCCATGACCAGCTCGAATTTGCCGGCCCACCTGCGGTAGATGGTGGGCCGGGTGACACCGGCGTCGGCTGCGATGTCGCCAAGAGTCATCTGCGAGTAGCCGTCGTCGGCGAGTCGCTGGCTGGTCGCGCGGATGATCGCCTCGTCGAGGGACGGATCTCGAGGTCGCCCCCTGGGAGGCTTGGGTGCTGTGGACTTCCCTGTCTTGGCCACTTGGTCTCCCTTGTTCGTCCTGCAGTCGACGGCCGGCAGTTACAAGCACGAACCGTAACGTTTCTTGTGTCCTAGGTGCCTGCGCCTTGGCCCGCGAGCGACGGCCGTTCCGCCAGACCACGCATTGTCCCTAGCAATTCTTCTCTATTTAGTTTACAGTTAGCATCTGTAATGGAAAGCGCTTTTGCTCTTCCGTTACTCAACCGCCCCTCTACCTACGAAAGCAGCCCACCCCATGAAGTTCCGCCGTCACACCAACTCCTCCAACGAAAGCAGCCCACACATGAAGATCCCCATCCCGTGTTCCGCCCGCACCGGAGTCCTCCTGGCCGCGACCTCGCTTGGTGCCGTGGTTGCACTCAGCGCGTGCGGGACCGAGGCGACCTCGGAGGCAGCGGTGGCCGAGACAGCCTCGGCTTCCTCGGCTTCCTCGGCTGACAAGCCGACGGTGGTGATGGTGCATGGCGCGTGGAGCGACACCAGTCCGTTCGACGAGGTCGCCGCCCAACTCGACCAGGACGGCTACACCGTCGTGAACTTCCCCAACCCGCTGCGCTCGCTGCAGTCCGACACCGACTACCTCGCCTCGTTCCTGGAGACCCGCACCAGCGGCCCAGTCGTACTGGTCGGCCACTCCTACGGCGGCGCACTGATCAGCGGCGCCGCTCTGAGCGATCCCGACGTGACCGCCTTGGTGTACCTCAACGCGTTCGTACCCGACGAGGGCGAGACCATCCTGGAGCTGTCCAGCAGAGCCGGTCCGGTCGACGCCGACAGCCTGTTCGACCAGGCACCGTTCCCCGGCGACCACAACGTCGACCTGTACCTCAAGGCCGACGCCTTCGCCGGCGGCTTCTCCAACGGCCTGACCGACGAGCAGACCAAGGGCTACTTCGCCAGCCAACGCCCGATCACCTACGGCGCGCTCAACGAGCCCGCCCCGGCCGACCCCGCCTGGAAGCACCTGCCCTCCTGGTACGTGGCCGGCACCCAGGACCACAGCATCGCCTTGGAAACGCAGCTGTTCATGGCAGAACGCGCCGGCTCGACCCTCACCGAGGTGGACACCGGCCACCTGTCCATGGTCGCCGAGGCCGACGTCGTCACCAACGTCATCAAAACCGCCTCCGCCACTGCGTAGGACTGAAAGCATCATGACATTGCCCGGCGGCGACGGCTGCCGGGCACTGACGTGCCTGCAATCTCGTTGATCGTGATCGTCGTCGGCGTGCTCGCCGAGCTCGCAGCAGGAGTTCTTCCGGCGCGACGCATCGGACGGCTCGACGTCCTGGCCGGCGACTGAGCGGTCAGCGCCGTCAACCGCCGCCTCACGGCGCCGGCCGAACCGCGGTCGGGTCGTCGGCGTCGAGCGGCCGCCCGTAACGCGACCACCGACGGTCACCGTCCTTGCATCGACTACCGGGATTATCTCGTGTCACGTTCGGGCCGTAGTCGCACACCCAGCCCGGCGTGGGACAAGTGAATTTGTGCGGGTGTTATGTGGCGAGTTGGCGAAGCCTTTTGGCGATCGTGTCGACTGTCGGCTGGCCGGCGGCGACGTCGATCACGAGGTCGTAGACGTCGTCGTTGCTGGCGCGTGAGATCTCGACGCCGTTGATCTCGAGGAAGACTGCGGTGGCCAACCATCCGAGGCGCTTGTTGCCGTCAACGAGGGCATGGTTCTTGACGATCGAATGCAGCAGTGCGGCCGCTTTGGTCCAGATGTCCGGGTAGGCATCCTCGCCGAACGCGGCCGTCTGCGGGCGGGCGACGGCGGAGCCGAGAAGTCCGATGTCGCGGATCGGCGCAGGATCACCGAGCAGTGCGATGGCGAGGCCGACGACGTCATCGAGGTCGAGGAACTCGACCGCTTCGTTCACTCGCCGAGCCGACGCAAGGCGTCGCTGTGGGTGTCCATGATCAGATCAGCGGCGCGTGCGACTCGGTCTCGGTGATCGCTGCGGGCGACGAACTCGCGCACGGCTCTCCGTGCTGCCTCTTGCATGGAGATTCCCTCGGCGTCGGCGCGGGCTTTCAGTCCTTCTTGCTCACTGTCGGTGAGCCGCAGCGTCATGGCCATCACGGCATGGTATCAGTTCGATACCGTGCCAGCTCCGGCAGGAGAGCAACGGCATCGGGTTCGGGATTATCGGGCGCGGGACTTGGGCCGCACTCGGTCACCATCGGAGGCGACGTCACAGTGATTATGCGTGCAGATACCGAGCGCTGCTGAACAGTTCGTCATGCGCCGATTCCGAACCCGTCGCAGATGGCACGAATGCACGCACATCTTTGCGTGGGCGCGCATCCTGCCGTTCTGGGCCCGCCGGGCTGGGGCATCTCGTCGAGTTGGGCGCTTCGGCGCTGGGGTCTCGCCGAGATTGCTCGTCAGTCCTGACCGCTGTCGCCCACGTTGTCTTCGACATCGGCTGTGGTCGTGACGACGCGGAAGCTCTTGTCGAGTTGGACATCGATCTGTGATCCGTCGTTGAGGGTGACTTCGACCTCATAGTAGCTGTCTTCGTCACCCACTTCGGTGCCGGTGACTCGTCCTTGGCCGGTGTGGGCGAGCGCCGCGGCGCTGGCTTGTTCGAGTTCGGTGCCGGTGATCGGCGTGTCGGTATCGTCGCTGCCGGTGGCAGCAACGACGGCGGCGCCGGCTCCGAGGGCAACGGTGGCGACGCCTGCAGCGAGTGCGATTCGTGTCTTGCGCATGACTCCTTCTTTCCTCATCGAGTATCTGCCTTCATGGTACGAATTCGACCCTGACCGCAGCCTGAACAGACATCGTTCGCTCAGCTACCGGGGGTGTACTCGACCAATTCGGCCGATCCGGATCCCCCTGCCACTTTCGTCTCGTGGACCAGGCCGACGCCGGGTGCGTAGGCCTTCTCCTCGATCACCTCAGCATCGAGCGGTGTCCAGTCCTGCGTCATCACGAGGTCGGTGTATGCCCCGGCGCGTACGGTCATGCTGTCGTCGATGGCGGTGATCATCATCATGTCCTCGGCCTCAGCGGCGAGGAACTCCTGGCGGTAGACATCACCCACCACGGGCTCGGCCGGCATGACGATGCCGGCGAGGGCACCGTCGACACCGGCCTCCCACGATCCTTCTGTGCTCACCACGACACCGTTGTCGTACTCCTTTGTTTCCTCGCCGAGGTACCAGACGTTGCCGGCTGTGTCTTGGGTGAACCAGTCGACGGTGTCCTCGACGATGTCGCCGTTGACCGTGACGGTGTCGGAAACAACGAACGCCGAGATGCCCATCACGGTCTTGCGTTCGGGGGTGACGACGACCTCGATGACCTCGCGCTTCCCGTCGGAGTCGCCTTCATATTGCCAACGCGACCCGATGGTGAGCGGCATGTACGGGTTGTCGATCACCGCGGCGATCTCGGTTGGGTCGAGCTGGGGGCGGTAGTTCCCGCCGTCGCCGGGGTCCATCACCGGCGTTGGGGTGCCCGATGCCGTGGGCGTTGCTGGGGTGGTCGACGACGGGGAGGTATCGGCTGCCTTGTCGTCCCCGCAGCCGGCGAGCAGGCCAGCGACGAGCACCGCCACGGCAATCGAATGAGCGCTGTGGGGCTTCATGAGTGTTCCTCCTGTGGGTTGGCGTCCGATTCGATGTTCGCGCTCGGAGCCTGACTGCAGGCTGAACACACCTGACGCCGCGCTGAAGCCGGTTCAGCGTGCAGTCAGGTTCGATCGACGAGACTGTTGGCCGAGGTGACCGGTGACCAAGCTGTTGCTCGTCGAGGATGACAAGAAGATCGCCACCGCGGTCAAACGCGGCCTCGAAGCCGAAGGCTTCACCGTCGAGGTGTCCTTGGACGGCGACGACGGGTTCTGGCGAGCGTCAGAAGGAACCTACGACCTCATTGTCCTCGACATCATGCTGCCCAGCCGGAACGGCTTTCGGATCTGCGCTGACCTGCGAGAAGCCGGCATCTGGACGCCGGTGCTGATGCTGACCGCCAAAGACGGTGATCTCGACGAGGCCGAGGCGCTCGACACCGGCGCCGACGACTACTTGACCAAGCCCTTCTCGTTCCCGGTGCTGATCGCTCGGATCCGGGCACTGCTGCGGCGCACGGGCGCCGGGCATCCTGCCCCGATCGTTGCCGGCGACCTACGCATCGACCCGGGCGCTCACCGCGTCTGGTGTCGTGATGTCGAAGTGCCGCTCACCTCTCGGGAGTTCGACGTGCTCGAGTTCCTGGTGCGACGTGCCGGCCTGGTGCTGGCGAAGACCGAGATCCTCGCCGGCGTCTGGAGCGACGATTTCGACGGCGACCCGAACATCGTCGAGGTCTACATCGGTCGGCTGCGCCGAAAGATCGACGAACGATTTGCCGTCGAGATGATCACAACCGTTCGTGGTGCGGGCTACCGGCTCGAAGGCGACTGACATGCGCGGCGGCATCAGGCTCAGGATCACTGCGATCGCGATGACTGCAGTGACGCTGGTGCTCGTACTCGCCGGCGTCGCCCTGCTCGGCTCACAACGCCGAATCCTCACCCACAACCTCGATGAGATCCTCAGCACCCACAGCCACAACATCGAACGCACCTACATCGCCGGCGATCTCGACAACCCGATCGTCCAACAAGGCGACGAGGACGCAATCGCCCAAGTCGTCGACAACGACGGTCGCGTGCTCGCGGCCACCAGCAACTTCGCGACCGAACCCTCGCTCACCTCTCCCGGTCCGAACCAGACCAGCTACCGAACGCTCCACCTGCCGATCGACGAAAGCAACTACCGGCTCTTGTCACGATCGGTAGGTGACGTCGTCATCCACACCGGCACCCCGATCGACGACGTCGACGAGAGCGTCGCCGCATTGCGCACCGGGCTACTGATCGCGATTCCACTCATCTCCATCATCATCGGCGCACTCATCTGGTGGCTCGTCGGCCGAACCCTGCGACCCGTCGAGGCGATCCGAACCCAGGTCGCCGCCATCACCGGCGCCAACCTTGACCAGCGCGTGTCCGAGCCGGCCACCAACGATGAGATCGCGCGTCTCGCCTGCACAATGAATGCGATGCTCGATCGCATCGAGGACGCATCACAACGAGAGCGGCACTTCGTCGCCGACGCCTCACACGAGCTCCGCACCCCTCTGACACGGATGCGCACCGAACTCGAAGTGGACATCGCCGACCCTGCAAGCGCGGATGTCGTCACCACCCACCGCAGCGTCCTCGGTGAGGTCGAAGCACTGCAACGGCTCGTTGAAGATCTCCTCCACCTCGCCCGATCCGACAACCGCACCAGCCTTCAGCCTGCCCCGTTGAAGCGCCAGCTGGTCGACCTCGACGACCTGGTACTCGACGAGGCACGACGACTCCGGACCGCCACCAGCCTGCAGATCGACACCTCCCACGTCTCCGCTGCCCAAGTCATCGGAGACCCCGACCAACTCGCCAGAGCGATCCGCAACCTCTGCGACAACGCAGTGCGTCACGCCAGCAGCCGGATCACCCTGACAACACGAGAAGAACAGCACCGCGCCCTGCTCACCGTCACCGATGACGGACCCGGAATCCCCGAACACGAACGCTCCCGGGTGTTCGAACGTTTCGCCCGTATCGACCAAGCACGCCACACCGCAGCGGGCGGCACAGGACTCGGCCTCGCCATCACTCTCGACATCGTCCAACGTCATGGCGGAACCATCACCATCCACGAGGCCGACGGTGGCGGCGCCAGCTTCGCCGTCTCGCTACCCGCCTCCGAACCTCACCAGGAGGCAACGACGTGACGACCAGGAGATAATCGGATTGCGGCCGACACGATCCTTGATTCTGTGGCGCCGTTGGGCCGCATTCGGTCACCACCGGTGACGGCGTCGCAGTGATTATGCGCCTCCGATATCGGGTGGTCTCCCAGAAGTGATTGACCGTGCCGCCTGTTGTGACGTCAATCTCTCACGCCACGCCGATAGTCCGCGCACCACCGAGTAGTTCGCGGCCAGGTGCCGCTGCCCGCGCTCCATACGGCTCAGGGCGTGATGACCACTTTGCCGATCGCGGTGCGGTCCATCAGCGAACGGAGCGCATCGCCCGCCTGCTCGAGCGGATAGCGCGTCGACACTTGGGGTCGGAGCTCACCCGACGCAACCAGTTGGATCAGCTCGTCGCTGATCCTGGCATTCAATTCCGGTTGGCGTGCGGTCATCGCGCCGTAGAAGACGCCGATGATCTGGCAGCCCTTGAGCAGCGTCAGGTTCAGCGGGATTGACGGGATGCCGCCGGTGAACCCGATCACGAGGAACCGGCCTTCCCAACCAATCGCCCGCAACGCCTGCTCGGCCTTGTCGCCGCCCACCGCGTCGTAGACGACGTCGACGCCTTGACCGTTCGTCAACTCTTTGGCGCGTTCCTTGAGGTTCTCGGTGGCGTAGTTGATGGTCTCGTCGGCGCCACGCTCGCGGCACAGGTCGAGCTTCTCCTCGGTCGATGCTGCGGCGATCACCCGGGCGCCCATGAGCTTGCCGATTTCCACCGCCGACACGCCGAGTGCGCCGCCGGCACCGAGCACGAGCATCGTCTCGCCCGGCTGAATGTTCGCCCGGTGCCTGAGGGCGTAGAGCGTCGTGCCGTATGCGTAGTTCAGCCCGGTGGCGACAGCGAAGTCGACCGAGTCCGGGAGCCGGCGCGCGGTGGCGGCGGGAATCGCAAGCAGTGCGGCGTAGCCACCGGTCGTGCCGAGTCCACCGACGACACGATCGCCAACGGCCCAGCCATCCACGCCATCGCCGACGGCCGCGACGACACCGGCGGCCTCGCCACCAGGGATGTACGGCGGCGTCGGATGGAACTGATACTTGTCCTCGAGCATGAGGGTGTCGGGGAAGGTCACCGCCGACGCCTTCACCTCGATCAGCAGTTGGCCGTCCCCGGCCGTCGGGTCGTCCATCTCCTCGACGACCAGGGCCTCGGGCGGCCCGAACGCCTTGCACACGACAGCTTTCATGGGTGCCGACAGTAGACGGAGACACTCCCGCTCTGGGCGTCTCTCCCAAGTGCACCCGGGGGTGTTCCGTGGAAAAACGCGGGAGGGGGGCGTACGACACCGGGGTCTTGGACGCATCAGATTCGACCAGAAAGCTCAGACCCCACCTGGGGAGTTCACAACACACAAAACGCAGACAGCGGGGTCAACGTTCCATCACTGCATCCAGAAAGAAGCGGCCCCTCCAATGAGCGCCGGCCTGTGGCTGAGATCGTCCACCGGGATTATCGGGTGCGCTGCTTGGGCCGTGATGCAGCGCGTGTTCCCGCGGCGCCACCGGGTTAACGAGCGGGTGTTATCGAGTGCCTCGACCGGCACATTGGCAACGCGGCCGAGCTTTGCCGAAGTGTCCGGGCGCCTCGGAACGAACCAGCGATTCGTACCGACGGGTTCAGCATGCGTCCCGGAAGCCGTGGAGCGGCGCATGACCGGTCAGGGCCCGATATCCGGCGTCGAGTTCGTCGCAGGAGTTCTGCTTGATGCGAACCATGGCCAGGGGACGATCGATGAGGCCCCAGACCATTATCTCAGCGGCCTGCTCGGTGCCATTTTCGTGCCAGGGGGCAGCGTCGTAGTCCCGCCAGTAGGTCCATCCACGTAGTTGTTGGAAGGCTGCCTTGCGTTCGTCGGTGAGGGTGCGATCGAGCCAGGCGTGTGCGGTCTCGTGAAGAATCATCACCTGCGTCGGGAACGACATGTCGGCGGCGCAGATCTCGATCACGTTGACTCCCTCCACGCGGTGCTGCAGCCCGGGGTGACCAGCGCAGGGATTTGGGCTGTCACCGCGGTACACGTAGCGAAGCGGAGGCAGATCGAACCCGGCCTGGTCGAAGAGGTCCATGGCCCACATCGCGGCTGCTGTGAACTCGGATGGCATGCCGACGAGCTCGACGAGCGGATGTGTGGCGTCTTCGCGGTCGTGTACAGGGTTTTGAGCCGAGGGGTCGACGGTCACGCTGAGGAAGGCGGCGAGGGAAAGGATCGTGCGGGGCAGGTG
>JANNNB010000313.1:0-9419 GCA_031398325.1 Actinomycetes bacterium | reverse complement strand
ACGCCGTCGAGACCGGCCCGCTTGCGCATGCGTCCGAAGTACTGCGACACGGAGTCGGGCTTCCACGGCTCGGAGCCGTCCGCCGAGTCGGTGAAGACGTACGGATCCTCCACGAGGTTGCTCCTGGGAGCGCGGCAAGCTCGTCGACTTGTTGGATCTGAGCCTGAAGGATCGCTGCAGTCAGCTCGTCACGAAACGTTCGACTGACTTGGCGGTTCCTGCCGCTCACCGGATCCCGGCCAGCCTGCACCACGATCTCCCAGACCTCGGGTGCTCGCTCCCGCATCCCCGGGGCCGTGCGCAGCTTCGCCACGACGTCCACCGAAACGAAAATCTTGGATATGTCTTGGATTTCTTGGATGCCGGCCCTGTCGGATGGCTCCCAAAGTCGCACAACACCAGTTAGATCGTGTGGGGCGGGTGGGGCTCGAACCCACGACCCACGGATTATGAGTCCGCTGCTCTAACCGACTGAGCTACCACCCCGGATCGCCGCCACGATACGACGAGCACGATCCGAACGGGCCGATGCAGGTTGGTTGATCGGTCGGGTTACTCGGAGGTGGGGGGCTGCTGCTCCGCCGACGCGCCCATCGCCTCCATGATCTCAGCGATCATCTGCGAGCGTGGCGGCATTCCCGGGGTCTCCTCGGGCGCGACCGGATTGGCACCCTCACCGATGCTCATGAAGCGCCGCATCGCGATCTCGACGAACTCCGGATGCGGGAGCACCCAGAACCGATCGGCCGAGATCGCCTCGACGACGAGGTCGGCGATCACGCCAGGCTGCGTGCCTTCGTCGATCGCCCTCCGGACGTAGCTGCGGGAGATTTCCGCCACCGGGTCGACTTCCGGTCGAGGGCCGAGTTCCGACGGCCAGTTCCGGTCGGCGTCGATGATCCCGGTCTTCACCCAGCCCGGGCACAGACAGCTGACGCCGACCGGCAGACCCGCCATCTGCATATTGTGGTAGAGCGACTCGGTCACCGCCACGACCGCGTGCTTGCTCGCGTCATATGCCGGTGCGAATCCTGGATACAGACCCGCCATCGATGCCGTGTTCACGATGTGTCCCCCGCCCGACATCACGATGTGCGGGAGGAAGGTGCGAACCCCGTACACCACGCCCCAGAAGTTGACGCCCATCGTCCATTCCCAACCGTCGATCGGGCCCATCCACGGATCGCCTCCACCGGCCACGCCGGCGTTGTTGCACACGACGTGCACCGCTCCGAACCGGTCGATCGTCGCCTGCGCCAGCGCCTCGACCTGGTCGACCTTGCTGACGTCCGTCTTCACGGCCAGCGTGTCGACGCCGTACTCACCGATCTTCGCCGTCGCCTGCTCGAGAGCGTCGTCCTGCACGTCGGCCAACACGATCGAGCATCCTGCCGACGCCAAGGCCGTTGCGAGGGCGAAGCCGATACCGCTCCCTGCACCCGTGACGACTGCGATCTTACCTGTACCCAGTTCCATCGGACCCCCGTCCCTCGTTGACGTTGGGAACTTACCCCGCCTCGCGAGGACGCCGAAAACGACGAACGGGACGCCCAGTCGGACGTCCCGTTCACACGTGCTCCGGGAGCAGGGCTCGAACCTGCGACCATTGGCTTAACAGGCCACCGCTCTGCCAACTGAGCTATCCCGGAATGGCGAACGGTGAGGTTACCGCCTCGATCATTGCCATCACACGCCGGTGCACGAATGTGCTGCTGTACACGATCGACGCGCATCCGTTCAAGTGACGATTGGTCCGCATCGTCGGATCGGCGACCGCGCGATAGGCCTTGTTGAACTGCGAATGAGGGATGCCGAGGCTGTCGCTCCAGAAGGCAATCGCCCGATCGACGTCGAGATCGGCGTGCAAGTAGAGCCTCATCCGCAATCTCGACTCGTCAATCTCGAAGGTCTGACGTAGCCATGTCAGAAACACGATCATCAAACGCACGTCGCTATTGGCGAAGATGACCGAGCCATCACCCTTGGCACCCTCCCCTGCATACAGAGCGAGCGCGAACATCGTCAGATCCCGCTCCGCGACAGCTCCGATGAACTCGGCTGCATCGATGCGACTCTGTTCGATCTCGGCGTTCTTCTTCACCGTCAGGGGGTGGGGCTTGTGACCAGCGTGTCCACGGTTGCGTGGCTTGGGCACGAAGGGGACGTCGCGCACCCAGACCGATACCGAGGCTTTCGACACACCGAGTTCACGGGCGATGTCGAGCAGCGTCCACGACGCTGCCCGAAGCTCACGCGCCCGCTCCCGCTCGACCCACTTGCCGGCATACCCCATACGCCAACTCTGACGATGGGGTCTGACAACCGGCCGTCCGACGGGGCCGCGTTACTCGACCTCGAGGAACTCTCGCAGGCGTTGGGAGCGCTGGGGGTGGCGGAGCTTCGCGAGGGTCTTCGCTTCGATCTGGCGGATGCGTTCGCGGGTGACGCCGAACTCCTTGCCGACCTCTTCGAGCGTCTTGGCCTGGCCGCCATCGAGACCGAACCGGAGCCGCACGATCTCCTGCTCGCGTTCGGACAACTCCCCCAGCACCTCGCCGACCGCCTCGGACAACATCGCTCGCGTCGCAGCGTCGGCCGGGCTGTCGATCGAGTCGTCCTCGATGAAGTCACCGAGGTTCGATTCGTCCTCCTCCCCGATCGGGGAATCGAGCGACAACGGGTCGAGCGCGTACCGCAGCAGCTCCCGAACCCGATCCGGCTCGAGTTGGACACGAACCGCGAGCTCGTCGATCGTCGGCTCGCGCTCGAGCTCCTGGTGCATCTGACGCTTCGCCCGCGTCACGCGGTTCATGTGCTCCACCATGTGCACCGGGATGCGGATCGTTCTCGCCTGGTCGGCGATCGAGCGGGTGATCGCCTGGCGGATCCACCACGTCGCATACGTCGAGAACTTGAAACCCTTCGTGTAGTCGAACTTGTCGACCGCCCGCATCAGCCCGAGGTTGCCCTCCTGGATGAGGTCGAGCAACTGCATCCCGCGTCCCGAATACCGCTTGGCGATACTCACGACGAGGCGCAGGTTTGCCTGCGTCAGTTCACTCTTGGCACGCTCGCCTCGGCTGACCGCACGCATCAACATGCGCCCCTCGACACCTTCGAACGGCTGGCCGCAATCGGCTGCGAGGTCGATTCTCTCGGCGGCGAGCTTGCCTTCCTCGATCAGCTGCGCGAGGCGCCGCTCGTCGTCGACCGTCAACAGGTCGACCTGACCGATCTCCCGCAGGTACATCCGCACCGGGTCGGCCGTTCCGCCTTCGCCCTTCGGCATCGTCTTCCTCGTCCGCCGGGTGCGACGACGATCGAGCAGCTGCTCGTCGATGTCGTCACCGGCAGACTCGACGATCACCTCGCGCCGGATCGCCGACGGCGTGTCGTCGACGACCGAATCGACGGCCTCGTCGATGTGGATCCCGAAGCTCGTCATCGCATTCTGGATGTCCGCCAGGACGTCGCCCGTGAGTTCCACGTCACGGAACACGTGGGTCACGTCCTCGGCATGGACCGCCCCCGACACGCGCCCGCGTTCCACCAGGTCTTCCCACTCACCCGCATCGACACCGTGTGGCGCCGACGGGGCGAGGACGGCATCAGCAGCTGGTTCAGCTGGCCCCACCGAGGCGTTCCTCTGTTCGACGATTCAGCCAACCTAGCAATGACTCCGCAGCGGCGAGGCCCCGTTGTCGATCGGGGTCGCTCAACGCCTCGATGTCGAGCCGCGCTTGGCGGTCCTCGTCGATCGCCGCGCGATCCGACAAACCGACCCGCAGCTTCAACTCGCGGCGCACCGCCGCAGCGATGAGCGTCCGGGCCTCGACCTCGGGAACGAGGTTCAGGTCCGCAACCGCAGCGCGTTCGAGCACGTCACGGGCATCGGGAGCCACCAGTTCGAGTGCCCCCTGCAGGTCGCCACCCGACTCGGCCAGGGCGAGGAACGCCATCCGGTTCGCATCGTCGTCGAACAGCGGCTCGACGAGCCACGATGCGATCGAGTTCCAGTCCTGCACCAACAACACGAGCGCCGCGAACTCCGCATTCTCCATCGGACCGCGCGCACGCTTCGCCTGCACCTGGATCGTCGGATGCTTCAGCCCCCGCTCCGCCAGCCGCACGAGGTCCCCGACCGGCAACCCCACCCGCGTCGCCACCTCCCCCGCATACAACTTGCGCACGTTCGCATTCGGGTGCTCGTTCACGACCGCCATCGCCTCCTCGGCGAGGCGCGCCCGCTGTTCCGGCGTGTCGGCAGTTCTTGCGTTCAACGTGCGCTGCAGCCGGAAGCCGAGGAACGGCACCGACGAGGCAACCGCAGCACCGAGCGCTTCTGGATCGGTCTGTGCGAGTTCGCCCGGATCCTTCCCCGATGGGAGCCGCGCCACCGAAACCTCGACGGCGTGTTTCTGCTCCCACTCGTAGAAGCGCTCCGCCGCGCCCTGTCCGGCAGCGTCGGCGTCAAACGCCAGAACCACCTTGCTCGCGTACCGTTTCAGCAGCCGCACGTGCTCCTCGGTCAGCGCCGTGCCACACGTCGCAACCGCTCGCGGCACCCCCGCCCGGTGGAATCCGATCACGTCGGTGTAGCCCTCGCACACCACGACCTGATCCGACTTGGCGATGTCGGCCTTCGCCCAGTTCAACCCGTACAACGTCTTGGACTTGCTGTAGATCGCGGTTTCCGACGAGTTCTTGTACTTGGCCGGATCATCCGACCCCGGCAGCACCCGTCCACCGAATGCCAACGCCTCACCGGACTCGGAGAAGATCGGGAACATCACGCGAGCCCGGAACGAGTCCTGCATCTTGTTGCGCTTGTTGCGGAACGACAGGCCGATGTCCTGCAACACGGCCGGCGGGACCGCCAGATCGCGGCTGAGCGCGTCCCAGTCGTCGGGCGCCCACCCGATCTTGAACTGACGGGCAACGTCGCCCGCCAGGCCTCGCTGGCGAAGATAGTCGCGTGCTGCACGAGCATCGGGAGCGTCCAACAGCCTCCGGTGATACCACTCCACGGCGAGGTCCATCGCCTCGGTCAGCTGCTTGCGTCGGGCGCGCTCCTTTGATTGTCCGGTCGAGGTGTAGGTGAGCTGGATTCCCACCTTCGCGGCGATGTGCTCGACGGCACCAGGGAAGTCCAGGTGCTCGATCTCCTGGACGAACGTGAACACGTCACCTGCGGCCTGGCAACCAAAGCACTTGTAGCGGCCCGTCTCCTCGCGAACGTTGAACGATCCGCTCTTTTCGGCATGGAACGGGCACAGCCCGACCCAGTTCCGGCCGACCCGCTTCAGGGCGACGTACTGTTGGATGGTGTCGACGATCGAGACGGTCGAACGCAACCGTTCGATGTCGTCGTCCTGGATCCCCATGCCGCCGTCAGGTTAGACGTCCGACGGCGTCGACCCTTCTGACGATTCCGGCTCGACGGGCAGCGGCTGCGACGCCACGGACGAGGGCGCTGGTTCCAGCCCGTGCCCGGCGAGCGCCGTTCGCTCCTGACGTTTCGTCACCTGCAGCGAGATGATGATCGACGCCGCCAGCACGATGGCGATGAACGACAGCGAGGCCCACGTGGGGATGTGGTACCACTCTGCGATCAGCATCTTGATACCGACGAAGGCGAGGATGACAGCGAGGCCCTGCTGGAGGTACGTGAACCGGTTGTGCATGTCGGCCAACAGGAAGTAGAGGGCTCGGAGCCCGAGGATGGCGAACGCATTCGACGCGAACACGATGAACTGCTCGTGGCTCACCGCCAACACGGCGGGCACGGAGTCGACGGCGAAGATGACGTCGGTCCCCTCGATGAGCACCAGCACCGCGAACAACGGAGTCGCCAGGCGTTTGCCGTTCTTGATCGTGAACAGCTTCTGGCCGTCGTACTCGTCGGTCGACGGGACGAACCGGTTGACCAACTTGAGGAACTTCGAATCCCTCGGATCGGCCTCCTCGTTGTTCCCGAAGATCAACTTCGCCGCGGTGTAGAGCAGGAAGGCACCGAAGATGTACAACACCCAGTCGAACTTCTCGATGAGGGCGACCCCGGCGAAGATGAAGATCGCTCGAAGCAGCAAGGCACCGAAGATGCCCCAGAACAACACCCGGTGCTGATACTTCAACGGCACCAGGAAGTAGCTCATGATGAGCGCCCACACGAAGACGTTGTCGATGCTGAGCGACTTCTCGATCAGGTAGCCGGAGATGTACTCCCCGCCGGCCGCCGCGCCGAACCACCAGATGATCACTCCGGTGAACGCGACGCCGATGCTGATCCAGACGGCAGATTCGATCGCCGCTTCCTTGGTCGAGATCTCGTGGGCCTCGCGGTGCACGACCAGGAGGTCGACCAGCAGCATGGCGAAGATCAGCCCGAGCAGCACCGCCCATTGCCACGCGTGGACATCGATGTCGACGAAGTTCGTGCCCTCGCTGTCCGCCGCCGGGAACCGGCTGGCCAGGAGCGCCGAGAGGTTGTTCAACGCTTGGCCGCCGAGAGCACCGACTGCGCCGCCGCGAGGCGGGCGATCGGAACGCGGAACGGCGAGCACGACACGTAGTCGAGGCCGGCGTCGTAGAACAACTGGATCGACTCGGGGTCGCCGCCGTGCTCACCGCACACGCCGAGCTTCAACTTCGGCTTCACCGCCCTGCCGCGCTCGGCGCCGAGGCGCACGAGTTCGCCGACTCCCGTCTGGTCGATCGTGTCGAACGGGTTCCGCTTGAGCAGACCCTGTTCGAGATACGCCGGCATCATCCGGCTCTCGACGTCGTCGCGGGAGAACCCGAACGTCAGCTGCGTGAGGTCGTTGGTGCCGAAGCTGAAGAAGTCGGACACCTCGGCCAGTTCGTCGGCGCGGATCGCGGCGCGTGGCGTCTCGATCATCGTGCCGATCGTGATGGTCGGCTTCTTCCGCATCCCCTTGAGGGCGGCGTCGACCTCCGTCTGGACCCACGACCTGGCCAGCGCCATCTCCTCGCGGGTGACCGTGAGCGGGATCATGATCTCGACGATCGGGTTCAGGCCCCGCGAGCGCAGCGACGCCGCTGCGGCGAGCAACGCCCGCACCTGCATGGCGTACAGACCCGGCTTGATCACGCCGAGGCGAACGCCCCGGGTACCGATCATCGGGTTGTGCTCGGCCCAGCTCTCGGCCGCCTTCAGCTCGAGCTGCTCGTGCTTCGATAGGCCCTCCTTGGCCTCCTTCACCCGGAGCTCCTCCACCGACGGCAGGAACTCGTGCAGCGGCGGGTCGAGCAACCGGATGGTGACCGGCAGGCCGTCCATCGCCTCGAGGATCTCCTCGAAGTCGATCTGCTGCACGCGACCGAGCTCGGCGAGCGCAGCCTCTTCCTCGGCCTCGGTCTGGGCGAGGATCATCTTGCGCACGACCGGGAGGCGGTCGGGGGCGAGGAACATGTGCTCGGTCCGGCAGAGCCCGATCCCCTCAGCGCCGAGGCGGCGGGCGTTTGCTGCATCCTCGCCCGTGTCGGCGTTGGCGCGCACTGCGAGTTTGCCTTTGCGAACCTGATCGGCCCACTTCAGGATCACGTCGAACTCGGCGGGCGGCTTCGCCTCTTCGAGCTTCATCGCACCGAGCACGACGGTCCCGGTGGTGCCGTCGAGCGAGATGACATCGCCCTTGTTGACGACCACGTCACCGACCGTGAACTTGTCGCCGGTGATCTTGACCGATTCGGCGCCGACGATCGCCGGTGTCCCCCAGCCGCGAGCGACCACCGCCGCGTGCGACACGAGCCCACCGCGGGCGGTCAGGATGCCCTCGGCGACCATCATGCCGTGGACGTCTTCCGGACTCGTCTCGTTGCGCACGAGCACGACCTTCTCGCCACGCTCCGCGGCGGCAGCCGCCTCGTCGGCGGTGAAGTACACCGCGCCGACGGCGGCACCCGGAGACGCTGCGAGACCCGTGGTGAGGATCTTGCCGACCTCGGCGAACTGCGGGTGCAGCACCGCGTCGAGGTGTTCGTCACTCACCCGCGTGAGGGCCTCTTCCTTCGTGATCTTCCACTTCGCCGCACCCTTGCCGGTACCTGCGGTCATGTCGACCGCCATCTTCAGCGCAGCGGCGCCGGTGCGCTTGCCCACGCGGGTCTGCAGCATCCAGAGCTTGCCCTGATCGATGGTGAACTCGGTGTCACACATGTCGCGGTAGTGCGCCTCGAGGCGCTCGAAGATCGCCAACAGCTCGTCGTGGATCACCGGGAAGTGCAACTTCATGTGGTCGAGATCTTCGGTGTTCCTGATACCGGCCACCACGTCTTCGCCCTGCGCGTTGACGAGGAAGTCGCCGTACGGCTTGTTCTCACCGGTCGCAGCGTTGCGGGTGAAACCCACTCCCGTGCCGGAGTTGTCGTCACGATTGCCGAACACCATCGCCTGGACGTTGACCGCCGTGCCCAGGGTGTGTTCGATCTTCTCGCGAACGCGGTACGCGATCGCCCGTGCGCCGTTCCAGCTCTTGAACACGGCCTCGACCGCACCGTCCAACTGGTCACGCGGCTTCTGGGGGAACGGAGCGCCGGTGGCCTTCTCGACAACCGCCTTGTAGTGATCGCACAGCGAGCGCAGCACCGACGCCGGCAGTTCGTTGTCCGACGTGATCCCCGCCTTGGCCTTGGCGGCTTCGAGCGGATGCTCGAACAGTTCACCGTCGACGCCGAGCACGATTCGGCCGTACATGGCGATGAAACGACGGTACGAGTCGAACGCAAAGCGCTCGTCGTTCGTCACGTGCGCGAGGCCCTCGACGCTCTGATCGTTCAACCCCAGGTTGAGGACCGTGTCCATCATCCCGGGCATCGAGAACTTCGCTCCGGACCGAACGCTGACGAGCAGCGGGTCGTACGGATCTCCGAGCTTGCGACCCATCGCCTTCTCGAGCTTGAACACCTGCTTCGCGATCTCTTCGTCGAGACCCTCGGGCCACCCGCCCTCCATGTACGTGCGACACGCATCGGTCGAGATCGTGAAACCTGGAGGTACCGGCAGCTTCAACACGCTCGTCATCTCGGCGAGGTTGGCGCCCTTTCCGCCCAGGAGATCCTTGTACTCCATGGGGGGACGGCGGTGCTTGTGATCGAAGGCATAGACGTAGGTCACGACGAGCGAGTCTACGGCGCCGCGCGCGCGGTGCCATTGGACCGTGGTGAGCCCGAGAAGCGCCGGCCCATGACTCGTCGACGCGCCACGGCGCTGCCTCGAACTGCACGTAGCCTGGGCTCCGATGTTCCGCCTGCTCGGATTCCCGGTGCACGTACGAGCCGGCTTCGTGATGTTCATGGTGCTCATCGTCGTGCTCTACGGCGGCGAGTTCGGGCTC
Source organism: Actinomycetes bacterium (assembly GCA_031398325.1). Classification (GTDB taxonomy): domain Bacteria; phylum Actinomycetota; class Acidimicrobiia; order Acidimicrobiales; family Ilumatobacteraceae; genus Sva-07. The sequence goes on along the minus strand of JANNNB010000313.1, from coordinate 63 downwards.
TGGCTCGCTGGATCGTTGGCCGTCCTCACGCTGATCCACGAACTCGGACACGCCGTCGCGGCC